>CAYFJL010000027.1:0-25608 GCA_964343335.1 uncultured Polaribacter sp.
CCACCGTACTTCCAGATAAGGCATCGTCACATTCTTCAATGTCTGTTACTGTGTTGGCCACTGGAACGCGGTCAACTTGCAGGTAGAATTCTCCAATTCCCTGACAGTCGTTATTTCTTCTACTTGTTAGTTTGTAATAAATAGGGAAGGGTGTTCCTGTGGTATTCGGAATGTTTTTATTTCGATAGTTAGATAATGACTGAGTTGTGGTAATTTCATTCAAAGAACGAGTTCGATCATCGTCAGTTTCATAGAATTCTACCACTACATCAGGATCCGTTGAAATAAGAGCAGGAATTGCACTTAAATCAAAACTTGTTATTCCATCTACATCAGAATTGTTCGCCGTATCGTTTCCATCAGCATCTAACAAATCATCACAAACTGCTGGAAGTGTATCGTTGTATGGATTGTTTGGCGTAAAACTTACCAAAAGCTCAATTTTTGATACAATATAACATCCTTCAGGCGTATAGGTTCTAACCCAAGCTTCTCCCGTTGTGTTCACTTGGTAAGCGGTTTCATCAGCTACTAATGGTGTACCTGCAGTTGCTTCAGCCTCGGTAGCGAAATATTCAAAGGTTGAATTGGCATCATTGGTAATGCTAATTTCGGCTTCCGTTAAATTGAAGGTAGTTTGTAAATCCGCATTGGTGTCGCATTGCTTTAATTGCACCACAGCAGTTACATTCGGTTCTGGATTCACAGTAAGCGTAATGGCATTGGATTCTTTATCGGTACACGTATTTCCAGTTCTGCTTAACAACACTCGGTATTGATTGTTATTGAAAGTTAATGGCGTGGTTGTAATTTGTAAATCCTGCGTATTTACACCGCTGTAAGGCGCTGTATTGGTTAGGTTCGTCCAATTTGCACCACCGTCAGTAGAAACCTGCCATTGAAAGGCATCTGCGTTTGAGTCGATACTCATGGTTTCCGTCAGATTCTCACAGAAGGTGTAATTCGGAAAATTATTGATTACAATTGGCGCACTGGTGATGTAATTCGCATTCGGTGTATTGTATCCGTCGGAGTTATTTACCAACCCGTTGGCATTCACATCAAGTGGGTCGGGTAGCAGAAGTCCAGTTACTGGATCTCCTGTAAATCCGGCCTCAGTTACGTCAAAACAATCATCTCCATCAGAATCCAAATCAACAAAATCGAAAATAGAATCTTGATTAGCGACAACAATTGAATTTTGATCTGAATTACGCAATTCGGTCACCAAAACACCAGAATCAGGTGAAGTTTCTAGAACGTTGAGTAATCCATTCATACCCACATTTCCAGCAGTGGCGTTATCTATAATCCCGTCATTATTCGCATCGGTTACCGTATATCCCGATTCAATGAGATCGAAAATTCCATCATTATCAGAATCCAAATCGATGAAATTCGGAATCCCATCGCCGTCGGTATCTTGATTGGCAGTGATAGTATCAAATAAATCATCCAATCCGTCTGTATTGGTATCATTTCCTGTTAGAGCTACGTTTTGCGCTACCGATTCAAAAAAGTCTGTAATTCCGTCATTGTCTGAATCTAAATCCAGCGCGTCTGGCACACCATCACCATCGGTATCTCGATCCATACAAGTAATGGTTAGTTCGCCATTGAAAACCGATCCAGTGACATTGGCTCTTTCAACCGTATGTAAAAATAAAAATTGGGTGACTCTATTTGCTAAGAATCGGAATGGTGTAGTTCCGTTTGGAGTCGGATTGTATTTGAAGCGAATGAGCGAACCTGAGTAACTAGTTACTCCAGTTTCATATTCCCCATCAAAGTTTGTATCGACCAATAATTGATCATCAGGATCAATTAATGTCACGTTTTTATTGGCAGGAGCAATCCCGATTTCAAAGGCCTCTCCATCGGTAATCGTATTTGCTTGAGCAGCATTGTGTTTGAATTCAAAGTTGAATTCATCCGTTGCATCCATGATGTAAAATATGGAGGTTGTTGTGGTAGGAGCATTGTTAATGCTTGATCTGAAGGTACCATTTGCATTACCTGTTAAAGTAACATCACCGTCTTCTATCACTTGAGGAGTAAAGAAATTTGGAATGCTAGTTCCTCCAACATTAATAACAGGCGCATTTAAATTGCTAAAGTCCGGAATTCCGTTTCCTAGGGATTCGTCGCAGTTTAAGATTCCGTCATTATCTAGATCGACATCCACGTTGTCGATGATTAAGTCATTATCATAATCATCCGGACATAGACTCACAGGAATCTCAACGGATTCAAAAGTGGTACCCGTACAATCAACCACCCCGATTAAACGGTACCTACCTGGTTCTGCAACCGTTGGTTTGTAAGTGGGTTGATCACTTTTGGTTACCCAAGCATTTGTATTCGTATCAAAATATTCCCAACGCACTCTGTCAAACAAGTCTGTATTTGACGCTTCCAAGGTTACATTTGGGATACAATTTCCTAACGTGGATATGGTGGTATCAAAACTGATTTCAGGAGCAGAAGGGAAGCCAGAGTAAAAACTTCCAGAGGCAGCTGCACCATTTTGGTTGAAATAAGCACAATACAATTCCTGATCACTTTGGATGCTCACATCGCCAGTTAAGCCAGTTACTTTGTAGGTAACATAGTTGGCATTACCCGTCACGTTGAACGGTCCATCGGGACTGAAGGTTGAAATATCGCTACCGTTAATGGTCACATTGGCACCAGTATTCGTTACGATGGTTACACCACCTTGAAAGTTTGATCCTGGATCAATTTGATTAATGCTCGCAATGCTATCGACATCCCCGACGTTTTCACAACTCAATGGCGGAACGAAAAACATTCCTTGGTTTGGTTCTCTGCTTTGTAAACCTCCAACACCTTGATAAACGAAAGTCGGATTGGATGTTTGGATGTACATGTTTCCATCTGAATTGTACCGATCACCTTCGGCTACAAAGTATTCACCGGCATTGATCGTAGTTACCGATGAACCATTGATAGAAATTTCAGTATTGTCTTGGTGCGCAATGATAAGTGCGTTTTCCCAGGCCTCTCCGCCAAAGCCACCATTTCCTTCTACAAGGATGTATTCGGTTCCGATTTTATCGGCTCCTACGATTTGATCAAAACCATAATCACGACCCGTATTTCCCGGTCCAAAACTACCTGTGGCAGAACCAGCGTTCACAACGATTGGTTTATCACTCGTAATCAATCCCCCAATAATGGCTTTTGCATCGCTATTGTTTGATCCAGCAGCCACAATAAAACTTTCTCCTTCATTCAAGGTAACATTGGTTGGAATTTCAACACCACTAGGATAGGCTTGACCTGGCGGAATATCACTGATGGTAATATTGGTATTATCCTCGGTTGCCATGATCGATCCGAAAGTCGTATGAGCTTGGGCTCCTCCGATAAGGTTTTCAGAAACCATTCCACCAATTCGAAATTCAGTCCCTAAGGCAGAGGCACCTTTACTTACCAAGGCACCTGCGTGAAACTTGTTCGGCGCTTCAGAACGGACACGAATGGATACATAGATTACGTCATTCGCTTCAATGATAAATCCTTTGTCGGTAATGACACCCACTAAATTTGTTGGACTTGTATATAATTGAGATCCGAAGCCTCCTAGATTCGGATTGATTTCGTTGGTAATGTCGACCAATGTTGGTGAAGCGTTTGAAACCGTTCCGTTGAATCGGAAACCATTAGCATTTCCAACGGGATTAATTTCAAAAGAAATGGTTTTGTTTTTTGGTGTGGAAATATAAATGACCTGATCTGAAAAGTCGCTACTCGATGTTAAAGGTGGTATGTAATGTTTTCTACTAAGTTGTGCGAAAATTGTCTGACCTAAACAAAGGAATAGGAGGATTATCAGCTGCTTATATTTCATGAATCTTTACGTTCTTTTGGGAAAACGTCAAAGATACCTAAAAAGTATTACAAATCTCTCTTTTTTAACAGCCTGTAGGATAGGTAAATGAAAATGAAAGTCCACGCAGAAACAATCAAAATAGTACCAAAATCAACAGCATAACTTTTTGTAAAAGTCTCTCCAATTTGGTTGGCTACCGACTTCACTGCACCTAGTCTTGAAAAAGGTTCTTTGATTAGATTGGCCATTGCTTCTAATGGCATGAATTGCATGATACTATCAACCTTTTCAGAGGTGTTGTCTGCCGTTCTAAAAGCATAATAAAGGTATCCTTTAAACATGCTTTCCCCGATCAACCAAACCACAATGGCACCTACGGCAAAGGCAGATCTTTTGACCAATATTCCGAAAAAGAGTCCTAAGGAAAAGAAACCAACAAGTTTGATGAAAAAGGCTAACAAGTATTGAAGTCCGGATAAGATGATTCCGATTTCATTAAAATCCGAATAAATCAATCCAAGAATAAGTGATACTACAAATACAAAAACCGTGGAAATTGCGGAAAAAGCAATCACTGTGTAAAACTTTGAAAGAATGAATTCCTTTTTGCTCAATCCATCAATCAAATTTTGTTTCAGCGTCTTGTAGCTATATTCGTTGGACATCATGGACACAATAACCAACAAAAGGAAAAACTTTAAAATGGCTGCCATGAAAGTGTTGAAATGCCAAATGTATGGGAAGTTGAAAATTCCCATTTCAGCGAGGTGGAATTTGATAGGTCCAATATCAAATTTAATGGCTGCAATCAGCGCAATACAAGTTAAGAGTCCGAAATAAATGATGGACAACACTCTACTTGCTTTGTTATATCTAAGTTTATGGAATTCTATGGCTAATAGTCGAAACATGGATGATTGATTTAGTTGTTGTTGGTTAGGTCAAGGAATTGTTGTTCAAGGCTAGGCTTGCGTTTTACCAAATGCGACAGCACAAGTCCGTTGTCAAAAAGGTACTTATTGAAATCAGAGGCATTGGTAGCTTCGTTCAAGGTGGCAATATAGAGTTCACCCTCCTTTTTTACACCGCTGATGGATTTATGACCTTCTAATAATGCAACCAACTTTTCTTCATTTGTATCTACTTGAATCTCGAAGAATCCGTTGGATGCGGTCATTTCATCAACCCTTCCACTATACAGTTTTACGCCCTTGCGGATTACGACCACATGACTACAAACCTTTTCAACCTCATCGAGTAGGTGAGAGGCAAGTAGAATGGTGGTTCCGTTTGCTGCAATTTTTTTGATGATTTGACGGATTTCATGAATCCCTTGAGGATCCAAACCATTGGTAGGTTCATCTAATATGAGAATCTCTGGATCATTTAAAAGTGCCGATGCAATGGCAAGTCTTTGCTTCATCCCTAAAGAGAAGGTTCTAAACTTACTATCGCGTCTCTCATAGAGATTTACAACTTTTAACTTTTCATTGATATTGGCCGTGGTAACACCCTTAATCTTGCAAATTAATTCAAGGTTTTGAGTAGCGCTCATATACGGATAGAAGTTTGGGCGCTCGATAATGGCTCCCACTTTCTTCAATGCCTCATGAGTCGATAAAGACCCATCAAACCACAAGAAATCTCCAGAGGTCTTATTCACCACATTCAGGATAATTCCTAGGGTTGTTGATTTACCACTTCCATTTGGTCCAAGAATGCCGTAAACGTTTCCTTTTTTGATTTCAAAAGAAAGATTATTTACTGCATGAACCTTTCCAAATTTTTTGTCAAGATTGCGTAAGGTTAAGATTGTTTCCAATAGCTGCTTATTAGTTGATTACGGATATAAGACGACTGTCCCTAAATTTTGTTACTCAATTTAGGAAAAATTTGAAAACAGAGAGAAATAAAGGTGTTCGTTAGAAGTTATCGCCGTAGAAGTCGTCAAACTCATCGAAGTCATCGAATTCATCTTCTTCATCGAGCTCTGTTTTCTCGGCTGTAAATACCTTGTCAGGTGCAGTAGAAGGAACCTCCCCAACACTTAAAATAACTTTTGGGTCATTATCAGAAAGGTTTGGTTCAATTTCAATGAGTTCTATAAAGAAAGCCCACATATTCATAAAGTCGTAAACGTAAATAAGACGATCACCCGGACTTACCAATGTTTCTTGAATGTTTAATCGCTTCATGGTAATTCCAGTATTGGAATCACTCATGTCAAAAAGCGGAATCTCCTCACCCTGATTCCATTCTTCATCGGTTCTGAAATAAGAGGCCATTTCTTGTCCGTCAAACCCAAATGATTTGGTGATAAAATCGTGAAGTTGTTCTAAATTTTCGCCTCCATTTATTAGGATGGTGCGAATCACATCTTCTTCAGTATCAAGGATAATTCTAATTTTATACATCGTAGAAAATTTCGGTTCAAAGGTACGCAATTAAAGTCGTATTTTTGTTCCAGAACATTACATTCATGGATAAACTAAATGTATTAAAAAAGCTAAACGCACTACTCCCAGATACTCTTATGCAAACCCTTGATATTAAGTTTATTGACGTGGGTGAGGACTTTGTAACAGCCAAAATGCCAGTGGGTCCAAAAGTTTATCAACCCTATGGAATTTTGCATGGCGGCGCAACCGCTGCTTTGGCCGAAACGGTTGGTAGTTGTGCGTCGGCACTTTTTGTAGATAATCGAAGTAAAATTGTCAAAGGAATTGAGTTGACCATCAACCATTTGAAGAGTAAAAAAGATGGGACTGTTTATGCAACTGCTAAAACTGTGCATCAGGGAAAAACAACCCATTTATGGGAAGTGAAGATTGTGGATGAATCCGGTAAGTTGATCTCAATTTGTAAACTCACCAATATCATTTTAGACAAAGAGTAAGACCTATTTTAAGTATATCTTGTCTTACAAATGAACAAATATCAGTAGTAGACCCGGTGAAGATTTTTTCAAGTATTAGAAATCAGTTAATTCAAAAAAGACCTTTCGTAGCTTATCGAAAGCACAATTCCAACACTTTTATTGGAATGTTTTTGAAAAACAGGGAACTTCATTACAGTCACTCGATGGAAGAAAGGGGTTTTGTTTTTGCGCCCTATGACGATCTATCCGATCCGATTTTATTTCCGCTTGATGAAGCCGAGTTGTACAAAGAAGAATTCAAAGAAATTGAAATTAATTCAGACGCTACTTTACCTTTTAATGATGAAGGTAAACAACATCATATTCAATTGGTGGAAAAAGCCATTGAAGAAATCAAATCCACCGATTTGCGAAAAATTGTTGTTAGCAGGGCTGAGGTTCTAGAAGCTTCGGAATTTCAAGTAGAGCAGATTTTTCGAAGATTGCTATCAAAATATCAAAATGCATTTGTCTATTGTTGGTATCACCCCGAAGTAGGGCTTTGGATGGGCGCATCCCCGGAAACCTTATGCAAGGTGAATTCGGGGAGGTTAGTGTCTATTGCCTTGGCAGGAACTCAGCCGCATATCGACGGTCAACAGGTAAACTGGGGAACTAAGGAAATTGAAGAGCAGCAAATGGTTGCCGATTATATCATTGAGGCCATTCAAGGTAAGGTTGACAATGTATCCATCGGCGAGGTACATACAGTTAGAGCCGGAGATCTATTACATCTAAAAACGAGAATTGAAGGAGATATCAATCCGAAATCTACCTTGAGGGATATCGTTTCTGAATTACACCCAACACCTGCTGTTTGTGGTTTGCCAAAGGAATTGGCGCAATCATTTTTGGCGAATCAAGAAGGATATGATCGAAAGTTTTATACGGGATTTTTAGGTGAATTGAATTATGATGTTGGGGGTGACAAGGATGCCTCTCATTTCTTTGTAAATTTAAGATGCATGGAATATGATCATGATAAGATATTCATCTATGTGGGAGGCGGAATTACAGCAGATAGTATTGCAGAAAAAGAATGGGAAGAGACACTAAATAAAACGCTGACCATTAAAAGTGTCCTATAAAAAAAACTGCACGCCAAAGGCATACAGCTTTTCATTGTATAATTGAATCTGAATTAAAATTCTGCTATTAAATATCGTCAAAAGAGACGTCTGTGAAGCTGCCAGTCGATTTTGATCCAGCTACCACTTCTTCTTTTTTATAGTCTTTTTGATGACGTTCACTGATTACTTCTTCTCCCTTTTCATTGATAATGTAATCCGTTGCTTTGGATAACATTTCAGTGAAGTCAGAAAAATCTTCCTTGTAGAGGTAAATTTTGTGCTTCTGATAATGGTAAGAACCATCGTCGTGGGTAAATTTTTTACTCTCAGTAACGGTTAAATAATAATCCCCAGCTTTGGTGGCTCTAACGTCAAAAAAGTAAGTTCTTCTTCCAGCTCTTAGGACTTGTGAAAAAATTTCTTCCTGTTCTGCTCTCTCTGCCATAATATTAAAAAGTAAATGATCTTTGATTGATTGTAGAAACAAATCTAAAAAAAATATTTAGCTAGCAAAATGAAAGATTAAATTTCTTTCTCTAAAAGTTGTTGTTCGTATAGTTCTTGGTAGTATCCCTTAGTGTTTACAAGGGTTTCGTGGGTTCCTTGTTGAATGATTTTGCCAGAATCTAAAACAATAATCTTGTCTGCATTCTTGGCTGAAGAAACTCGGTGACTAATAATAATTGTGGTTTTATCTTTGGAAACATTTTCCAAGTTTGTCAAAATTTTCTCCTCGGTTTCTGTGTCAACGGCTGACAAACAATCATCAAAAATTAGGATTTTAGGATTCTTGATGATGGCTCTTGCAATCGAAACGCGTTGCTTTTGACCTCCCGATAAAGTGACTCCTCGTTCTCCTAAAATTGTTTCATATTGATTGGTAAATTCGATGATGTTGTTATGTACTACCGCATTTTTTGCTGCATCAATAATTTCTTCTTTCGAAGCATCTTTCTTTCCGAACTTAATATTGTTTTCTATGGTATCAGAAAATAAGAATGGATCTTGAGGAACATAACCTATTTCATTACGGAGCTCATTTAAATTCAAGCTATCAATGGGCTTGTCATCAATAAGGACTTTTCCTTCGGTGACATCATACATGCGACTAATTAATTCAGAGATCGTCGATTTGCCGGCCCCTGTTTTTCCTAAGATGGCAAGAGTCTCTCCAGGTTGAATTTCAAAATTCACAGCTTTTAAAGCGGTTATATTGGTGTCATCATACGTAAAGCTTACATCCGAAAAAGTAATTTTACCTTCAATAGTTTCCTTTTCATCCGAAGTATTGGTAATCTCAGGTTCCTGACCAAGAAATTCATTGATTCTTGCCTGAGAGGCTTCAGCTTGTTGTACCATGGAGGTAACCCATCCAACAACGGCTACAGGCCAAGTTAACATGTTCACATAAAGCGTAAATTCCACCACCGTACCAATCTGAATTTCTCCATTAATGTACTGGTTACCACCTACATAAATTACGATGATGTTGGAGATTCCGATTAATAAAATCATTAAGGGGAAGAAAAGGGCATTTGCCTTATGTAACGAAATATTCTTTTCCTTGCTTTGATCAACAACTAAATCAAAATCCTGTAGCACAGCCGTTTCGATTCCGTATGATTTCACCACATTGATTCCGGAAAAAATTTCCTGATTAAAGGTGGTTAGTTTTGATAGATATTGTTGTACAATGGCACTTCTTTTATTGATGGTTCGACTCAAAATAAAGATTGAAACCGAAAGGAGTGGAAAGGGAATGAGCGTATATAAGGTCAATTTTGGATCAACCGTAATCATTTGGGTAAACCCTACTGCAAATAAAACCAGCATGTTCATGGTGTACATGATAGACGGGCCAACATACATACGAACTTTAGACACGTCCTCACTGATTCTATTCATCAAATCACCAGTTCGGTTCTTTTTGTAAAAGTTTAAGGACAGCCTTTGGTATTGTTGATAAATCTCGTTTTTCAAGTCAAACTCAATCAATCGAGAGGTGACAATTATTGTTTGACGCATTAAAAATGTGAAAAAGCCCGCAATTAAGGCGACTCCAACAATAATTAGAACATTCATCAGTAAAGCAGATTTTACTTCCGAAACATCGGTAATGACTTCCTTTTGATAATCATCTACCACATTCAAGGAATCACGAATGATCTGCGGGATTTTTAGTGCTAAAATCTTAGATAATACCGTAATGAAGAGTCCGACGAGAATTCTCCATTTATACTTTTTGAAATATTTGTTCAGGTATTGTAAGGCTTTCACCGGTTCTTAAGTCTTTGCTAGGAGCTTTTGATGCACCTATGCGGGTTACCGGCCACGAAGATAAAAGAATAAAGAATGTCAAAGTAACATTCATAGTAATTATAAATTTTAATGCCATAGCCATAGCCTATTGTTTTACTGGAGGTCGTGAAAAAAGCCGAAAAAAAGCAAGTAGAATTCAAATTTAATCTATTTTTGCAACGCCTTTGGCTATTATTAAAGTTCTACTTCCTATGATCAATAGAAGACATATTCGTATCAAAGTAATGCAATCGCTTTACGCAATGCTTCAATCAAAAAACGAAGACATTGTCAAAGAAGAAAAGTTTTTAAAGTTCAGTATTCAGAAACTTTTCGACTTATATGTCCTTAACCTCAACCTTATCGCAGAAATTCAGAAACAAGCAGAAAAGAAAATTGCTTTGTCTAAAAAGAAAATTCTTGCTACCTCTGAAGATCTGGCTCCAAATACGCGCTTTGTAGACAATACCTGCATCCATAAAATTAGGAAGAGTGAAGCATTAAAAGAATTTACGAAAAAATACAAGCTGGAGAATTGGGATTTGGATGATGAATATGTAAAAATCATATATGATGCGCTTGTTAAAAGCGAATTGTACAAATCGCATTTAGAGGCCGAGAGTGTTCGATTTGAAGATGAAAAGGAATTTGTTATCGAATTTTTCAAATCATTGATTGCTCCGAATGAAAAGCTTGCAGAGTATTACGAAGACAAAATGATTACTTGGGTGGATGACATTCCATTTGTGAATACGTGGATCGTAAAGAGTTTAGGTAAAATGAACTACAAGAAAGACTTTACGCTAGGTCGATTGTACAAGGATGAAGATGATGAAAACTTTGTGAAAGATTTGTTTACCAAAACAATCCTGAAACATACCGAGTATGAAAAAGACATCGCCAAAGTAACTCCAAATTGGGACTCAGATCGAATTGCCGATATCGATATGATTTTGATAAAAATGGCCATCACTGAGTTTCTTCATTTTCCATCAATCCCGACCAAAGTAACCATCAATGAATACATTGAAATTGCAAAGGATTATTCTACAGATAAAAGTAGTTACTTCTTAAATGGGGTGTTGGATAAGTTGGCCAAGAACTTCAAGAAAAATAACCAAATACAAAAGATAGGAAGAGGATTGTTGTAAGGTCTTGTAATGGACCTAGAAATTCCTATTTTTGTGTAAAACTTAAACAAAATGAAATTAGGTAATATTTTAATGATTTTTTCATTGACACTTGTGTTCATCGCTTGTGATGGATCTAGTGCCAAAGCCAAAGTAAATAAGGATAATGTCGCCAAAGCAAAGGTGCGCGATTTAGAATCGAAGAAGGGAGCAGCCTTAATTAGCTTTGATAAAAAGGAGTATGATTTCGGAACTGTTAACGAGGGTGACGTAGTGAAAACTACCTTCAAAGTGACTAATGCTGGTCAAACCGATTTGATTATCATCAATGCACAGCCATCTTGTGGATGTACTGTTCCTACTTGGCCAAGAACTCCAATAAAACCAGGCGATACTGCTGATATTAATGTGGAGTTCAATACCTCAGGAAAGCCGAACAGACAAAGTAAAACAATCACCTTAACAACCAATACAGAATCAGGTAGGGAAATCCTTACCCTAAAAGGTTCTGTCATTCCTAAACAAAGCTAACATGACCTCATTATTAATATTGCAAACTGATGGTGGAGGATTAAACGCGTTTATTCTTCCTTTGGCAATGATTGCCATTATTTACTTCTTTATGATTCGTCCGCAGATGAGTCGCCAAAAGAAGGAGAAAAAGTTTCAATCCGACTTAAAAAAGGGAACTAGAGTTATTACTACCAGTGGTATCCACGGAAAAATTGTGGATATCAATACCAATGACAACACGGTAATGATTGAAACTGGAGCAGGGAAAATGAAGTTTGAAAAAGCAGCGATCTCTCTTGAACTCAGTAAAAAGTATCAAGAAACTCCAAAAAAGAAGTAATTCGAGAGAACATATATGGAAAGAGCTTTTTTAAAAGCTCTTTTTTTATATTTATACCTCACTAGTAAATCTAAAGCATCTCCGTGGCAGGAAAAAAGATACCAAAGCAATTGTTTGTTTTTTTAGGTTTATCGACCCTTATTTGGATGTTGATTACCTTATCGAAGGAATACCGCACCTCTTTAACTTTTGGCGTTCGGTATACCAATATTCCCCAGAATAGACTTATGCTTGGGGATAACAACAATTCGTTGACGATGAGTATCAATGCTAACGGATTTAAAATTCTTCGAACGCGAATCCAGAATAGTACATTAGAGTTGGATGCTTCACTCATGCAACAAGATGCCAAGGGGCGGTTTTATTTGTTGTTGTCGAGGCAACAACCTTTATTGCAAGAGCAATTGCTCTCTGATGTGTTTATCCAAAACATACTAACCGATTCTATTTATTTAAACTTGGATGTTTTAGCATCAAAAAAGATTGCGGTAAGACCCAATGTAAAGATCAATTATCATGTAGGGTATGGTCTACTTGATAAAATGGTTGTAAAACCAGATTCTATCTTAGTTTCAGGATCAAAACAACAGCTTGACACCATGCAGTATTTAGATCATAAGTCCTTGATTTTAAAGGATGTAAAATCCGATTTTGATCAAGAGGTTGATCTGTTGATTCAGAATTCAGATGGAATAAAATTAAGTCAAGAGAAAGTTGTGATATCAGGGAAGGTAGACAAGTTCACGGAAGGTACATTAAAAGTACCGTTTAGTCTGATGAATGTTCCGGCAGATATGAAAATTACAACCCTTACTGAAGAAGTCTCTGTGGTATTTGTAATCGGTTTATCTGATTTTAATCAAATTTCGCCTTCTTCCTTTAAAGTTGAATGTGATTATGAATATTCTAGATCTAAGAATCTTACCTATCTAATTCCGAAAGTAAGTCAGAAGCCAAAATCTGTGAAAAGTGTAAAAATAGTTCCACAGACGATCGATTTTCTAATTCAAAAATAAGATGGTTGTTGCAATTACAGGGGGCATAGGTTCTGGAAAATCGAGTGTTATAAAGGAGTTTGGTAAATTTGACAACGTTGTCATCTACGTTGCCGATAAAGAGGCGAAGAGAATCATGACGACCTCTCCAGTGGTTCGTGAAAAATTACTTACAGCCTTTGGAAACGAAAGTTTTATTGATGGTCAATTAAACAGAGAATTTCTTGCGGACCTAGTTTTTAACGATCCTTCTAAACTAGCTCAGATTAATGCCATTGTACATCCGGAAGTATTTAAGGATTTGAAGGGCTTTATTTCCAAAAATAAAGGCAAGTTGATTTTATATGAAAGTGCCTTGGTTTTTGAAACTGGATCTTCGGAGCTTTTTGATTATGTTGTACTTGTTTCATCGCCTAAAGAAGAACGAATCAAGAGAGTCGTGAAGCGTGATGGAGTATCGGAAAAACAGGTGATAGAACGCATGAGCAAGCAGTGGCCAGAGGAGCGAAAAAAATTACTTTCACATTACTTACTTTCAAATGTTGATTTTAATGAAACGATTGTTAAAATCAAGAAAATCCATAATATTTTAACAGAAAAGTCTTAAAAAGTTTAATTATTCTCATAGATTTAGTTAAATTCTCCTTAAATTTATTTTGATTTTGTTAATCAAAGTTAAATAAACAGCCTGTTTTTTCGAATAACTTAATTTTGAAATATGAGCAAAAAAGTCTTTGTTCTTATCGTTGCTTTAATGAGTATTTCACTCATCGGAATTATTGCCGTTCAACTCTATTGGATTAACAATGCCATTGAGAGTAAGAAGCAACAATTTCAGAATGATGTGCAGATCTCTTTGGGTAGTGTTTCTGAGAAAATCAATCAGAAAGAAAGAGAGCTTTTTACCAAAAAAATCGAAAACATCATTGAAAATAAAGTGTTGGCTTCAAGTGCTCAAATCAAGAACTTTCTTTTTCAAGAAATCGATACAACCAATAGACAGAAAATTACTTACGGAGCAACTATTCTAGAAGAGAATTTCGAGCTTCCAAGGGATTTCTTAGATAACGAAACTGTGATTTTTAAAAGAGTCACAGGAAAAAAAGATTTCTTTCAATCTCGTTTGATAAAGGGACCAGATAATTTATTCAAATCCACCGAAGAGAAAAAGTTCTCATTTACCAAACGTTTAACCAACCTTGAACAGAGTCAGTTTCAAGATTACTTTGAGGATTACTATCGTTTACAACCTATTCATAAAAGAGTGAGTAATAGAGAACTCAATGCCACGATTCAGGAGGAATTGGCCAAAAGGGGTGTGAACTTAGATTTCAAATACGGGGTCTACACTAAGGATGGTTTGGCAACAAAGTTGAAGTCTGGATACTACACAATCAATACAAAGAATAGTTTCAAATACCCATTGTTCTATAATTTGAATGATGAGGTAGATTATCTCTTATACTTGACTTTTCCGAATAAAGATGAACACATTTTATCAGGTATTTCATACATACTGCTGTTGTCTTTGTTTTTCATTTTTGTCATCATTATTGCCTTTTCGAGTTCACTATACCAATTAATCAAACAAAAGAAAATCTCCGAAATTAAAACGGATTTCATCAATAATATGACTCATGAGTTTAAGACTCCGATTGCAACCATAAATCTTGCTCTAGACTCAATAAGAAACCCGAAAATCATTGAAGACAAGGAGAAAGTTTTGCGCTATGTTTCAATGATACGTGACGAGAACAAACGCATGCATGGTCAGGTAGAGAGCGTATTGCGAATCTCTAAACTTGAAAAAAATCAATTAGAGATTAGTAAAGAAGCTGTGGATATGAATGACATTATTAGTGATGCCATCAATCATGTGAATTTATTGCTAACAGATAAGGATGGTAAAATCACAACGCATTTTGAGGCATTGACTTCAGAAATTAATGGAAACCGTTTTCATTTGACTAATGTTGTCGTAAACATGCTTGAAAACGCGTTAAAATATTCAACAGACAAGCCCGTGATTGATGTGTATACAGATAGCACCAATAAGTTCTTCATTTTCAAAGTAAAAGATGAAGGAATCGGAATGAGTAAGGCGGTACAAAAGCTAATTTTTGATAAGTTTTACCGCGAACAAAAAGGGAACATTCATGATGTGAAAGGCCATGGTTTAGGCCTTGCCTATGTAAAAGAAATTGTTGAAAAACATCATGGTACTGTTTTTGTGGAAAGTGAAAAAGGTAAGGGTAGTATTTTCACCGTAAAGCTACCTCTCATATAAATCGAATTAAAATTTAAATTAACATAACAATGGGAAGTAAAAAGATATTATTAGTAGAAGACGATCCTAATTTCGGAACAGTCTTAAAGGATTATTTGGCCTTAAATGAGTACAACGTTACGCTAGCCAAAGACGGAATCGAGGGTTTAATCATGTTTAAAAACAGTGATTACGACCTGTGTATTTTAGATGTAATGATGCCTAGAAAAGACGGTTTTTCTTTGGCGCAGGATATTCGAAGCACGAACAAAGACATTCCTATCATTTTTCTAACGGCCAAAACCTTAAAAGAAGATGTATTGAAGGGATATGCTGTTGGTGCAGATGACTACTTAAATAAACCTTTCGATTCAGAAGTACTATTGCATAAGATCAGAGCAATTCTGCAAAGAAAAGAAAGTGATACGACAGCTGAATCAGAGCAGTTTGAATTTGAAATCGGATCTTTCTTCTTCAATTCAAAATTACGTCACCTTTCTGTTGGGAAAGATGCTGAACCAGTTAAACTTTCACCTAAAGAAAGCAAGCTTTTACGCATGTTAGCCATTCATAAGAACGATTTAATGCCAAGAGAATTGGCACTTACTAAAATCTGGAGAGATGATAACTACTTTACTTCCAGAAGTATGGATGTATATATTGCCAAGCTACGTAAGTACCTAAAAGCGGATTCTAACGTAGAGATTTTAAACATTCACGGAGAGGGATTCCGTTTGGTAGATAAATCCTAAACAAAAAAAAACTTCCCTAAAAATAGACTCGGCTTTCATAGAAAGCTGAGTTTTTGTATTTTTAAATATGCCTGAGTTAATTAAACTTTACGAAGAGAATCCCAATGAACGGGAACTCGAGAAAATCGTTGCAATATTGAAACGAGGCGGACTCGTAATCTATCCGACAGATACGGTTTATGGTCTTGGCTGCGACATCACTCATCACAAAGCCCTGGAGCGATTGGCACAAATCAAGCAAGTAAAGTTGGAAAAAGCTAATTTCTCTTTCATTTGCGATGATATGAGTCACCTTTCAGACTTTGTTCAGCAAATGAACTCAAGTACTTTTAAAATCCTGAAAAGGGCATTACCCGGTCCATATACCTTTATCTTAAAAGGAAGTAGAAATTTACCAAAGCCTTTCAAAAAAAGGAAAACTGTCGGAATTCGTATTCCTGATAATAACATTATTCGCAGTTTGGTAAGTGCACTAGGCAATCCGATTGTATCAACATCGATTCGTGATGATGACGATGTTTTGGAATACACCACAGATCCAGAACTCATCTATGAGAAATGGAATCATCTCGTGGATGTGGTCATTGACGGCGGATATGGGGATAATACGGCCTCTACAATCATTGATTTATCAGGTGATGACCCGGAAATAGTGAGAGAAGGGAAAGGTGAGTTATCAATCTTATAAAGACCCTAATTTCCTCATTTTAGCGACAATTTTATCTAAAGATAAATTGTGAATGCTTCCTTCATGGGTGTGTGTAGCACTATCTGAAAAAGTATAAGTGCCTTCTTCAATGGCTTTTCCAACAATTTGATAGGCTTCTCTAAATGATTTTCCTTCTTGTACCAATTCATTAACACTATCTACCGAAGATAGATATTTGTAGTTATCATTTTGAAAATCAATTGATTTAATGATGATTTGCTGAATGGAATAATCGAATATGGCTAGAATCTCCTTAGTCTTTTCGATTCCGTTGATCATCGGTTCTTTTAGCAGTTGGAAGTCACGATGATATCCCGAAGGAAGGTTGTTGGTGATGAACTGTATTTCGGAAGAAAG
Source organism: uncultured Polaribacter sp. (assembly GCA_964343335.1). GTDB lineage: Bacteria > Bacteroidota > Bacteroidia > Flavobacteriales > Flavobacteriaceae > Polaribacter. The sequence continues at coordinate 17,204 of CAYFJL010000027.1, forward strand.
CGCTTGCACTTTATTGCCACTGGCTCTTAATAATTCAAAAACATCGGGATTCTTTTTGTGAGGCATGATGCTACTTCCTGTTGTGAGTTCGTTCGGAAAAGTAATGAAACCGAAATTTTGACTCATGTACAAACACACATCCATAGCGAATTTGGATAAAGTATAACCTACCGAACTTAAAGCATTTGCAATGGTTCGTTCACTTTTACCTCGACTCATTTGTGCTGCTACGGAATTGTATTTAAGTGTGTTGAAATCCAGTAATTTAGTAGTTTCTTCTCGGTTAATTTGAAACGAACTCCCATAGCCCGCTGCTGATCCTAATGGATTTTGATCCACCACTTTTAGAGCAGAATTCAAGACGATCATATCGTCAATGAGCAATTCGGCATAAGACGAAAACCACATTCCAAATGAAGAGGGCATGGCCACTTGTAAATGGGTGTATCCAGGAAGTAATTTTTCTTTATGATGGTCGGCCAACTGAATGAGGCTATCAAATAACTTATTGATTAATTCCTTGATTTCCAGAATACTTTCTTTGTAATACAAATGCAAGGCCACCAAAACTTGATCGTTTCTTGATCTGGCTGTGTGTATTTTTTTCCCAACATCGCCATATGTTTGGGTTAATTCATATTCAATTTTCGAATGAACGTCTTCAAAACTCTCCTCTATTTGGAAGCTACCATTTTCAATCTGAGACTCTAGCTTTTGTAAACCTTCTCGCAGTTGAGAGAATTCCTCAGTTGTCAAATAGCCGCAACTACATAACATTTCAGCATGCGCGAGTGATGCCTGAACATCATATTTTGCGATGTACATGTCAATTTCTCTATCATTACCAACTGTAAAATTTTCAATGATTCGATCTATTTTTAATCCTTTGTCCCAAAGTTTCATAATGGATGATTTAGACAATTACTCTTTCTAATAATTTGATATACAATTCAATACCTTCTTTGATTTCATCAATATAGATGTATTCATTAGCTGTATGAGATCTGGTGCTATCTCCTGGTCCCAGTTTTAAGGATTGACAACTCAAGGCAGCTTGATCTGACAGGGTTGGTGATCCGTAGGTTTCTCTTCCCAACGCAATTCCAGCTTGAACCAAAGGATGGTCCCTACCGATGGAGGAGGAGTTGAGTCTCAGACTTCTAGGTTTTATTTCGGCACAGGGTGATTCTTTTTCTAGGATTTCAGCAATTTCTTGGTTGGAATAGGCATCATTCACTCTCACATCAACAACCAAGTTTACGGAAGCTGGAACCACATTGTGTTGGTTACCGGCATTTATCTGCGTCACTGTCATCTTCACATCACCCAATACTTCAGACGTTTTATTGAATTTATATTTTTTGAACCAATCCAGTACTTCAATGGTATTGTAGATAGCGTTATCGTTGTTTGGATGTGCCGCATGAGACGGTGTCCCTTTTACTATTGCATCAAAAACTACCAGTCCTTTCTCTGCAATTGCTAACTGCATTTGAGTGGGTTCTCCTACAATGGCCACATCCACTTTTGGGATGATGGAAAGCATGCTGTTTAATCCATTCGGACCGCTACTTTCTTCCTCTGCAGATGCCACAATAACCAAGTTGTAACGTAAATTCTCCTGTTGATAGAAATAGGTAAAGGTAGCTATAAATGAAACCAAAGAACCTCCGGCATCATTACTTCCCAATCCGAATAACTTTCCATCTTCTTCAATGGCTTTGAAGGGATCATAGGTATATCCGGAATTCGGTTTTACCGTATCGTGATGAGAGTTTAATAGGAGAGTTGGTTTATTCGCATCAAAGTTAGGACTAACGGCCCAGACATTGTTCTTTGACCGTTGAAAGGGAATGTCATATCGAATGAACCAGTTTTCAATCAATTTGGCTGTGCCCTCTTCTTCAGAAGAGAAGGAAGGTGTTTGAATTAGGTCTTTTAAAAGCTGTATGGCCTCTTGTTGTAGTTCTTCTACTTTCATTGCAAACTAATTGTGGTAAAGTTAGTTTCATTTTCCTGAAACATGGATTGATTTCCGATATAAACTTTTTGAACTCCGTTTTTCAATGCTTCAAAACAGTTGGTTAGTTTTGGTAGCATTCCGGCTGAGATGATATTTTCCTTTAGTAACTGATCGTAAAGCGTGGTATTAAGAGTCTTAATAACTGAATTTGGATCAGAGATATCTTTCAATACCCCTGGCAATTCAAAGCAGTAGAATAGGCTCACATCATACAGATCGCTCAAGCTTTTGCCTAATTCCGCGGCAATGGTATCGGCATTCGTATTGAGTAGTTGGCCTTTTTCGTCATGGGTTAAAGCACAGAAAACTGGAGTAAAATCGGAATCTAAAAGCTTTTTAATATTCTCGTTATTGACAAAAGTTACATCACCAACCCATCCATAATCTATTGACTTTACAGGTCGTTTTGTACTAGTGATTGAATTGCCGTCAGCTCCTGACATTCCCATGGCATTGCAGTCCATGCTTTGTAAGGACGCCGTAATGTTTTTATTCAATAACCCGGCGTAAACCATGGTTATGACCTTTAATGATTCCGCGTCTGTGATCCTTCTTCCATCAATCATTTTGGAAGAAATCCCAAGTTTGGAAGCCATGAATGTTGCTTCTTTTCCGCCACCATGAACTAATATTTTTTTTCCTGGAATTTGGACAAACAACTTTAAAAAGGCCTGTAATTCGTCCTTATTTTCGATGATATTTCCTCCAATCTTCACAATTGATAAAGTACTCTTATCCATTTTCCAAGAGTTTTTTTAGAACCAGTTGAGCGGCAAAAGTTCTGTTGTTCGACTGTTCAATTACGATTGAATTGGGTCCGTCTAACACCGAATCTTCAACCACTACATTCCTTCTGACGGGTAGGCAATGCATGAACTTTGCCTCCTTGATCTTTTCTTGCGTAATCATCCAATCGCTCTTCACTTCTCTTATTCTTCCGTAATGTTCGTAGGATGACCAGTTTTTGGCGTAAATGAAATCAGCATTTTCAATAGCTTGCTCTTGATCATGTTCAATCGGAATGTCTTTGGTGATTTCTGGATTGAGGTTGTATCCCTTCGGATTGGCAATTACAAAATCAACATCCATTTTTTGCATGGCCATGACGAAACTATTGGCTACAGCATGCGGTAAAACTTTGGTATGTGGACACCATGACAGCACAACTTTTGGTCTTTTTTTCTTTTTGAATTCAGTAATAGTGATCGCATCTGTGAGTGCTTGCAAAGGATGTTCTAGAGAACTTTCCAAATTAACAATAGGAACCGATGCGTACTTGATAAATGCCTTTAAAATATGCTCGCTTTCATCTTTGACACGATCCACAAGCTGCGGAAATGCTCTTAGTCCAATAATATCGCAATATTGAGAAAGGACGGCAGCAGCTTCCTTGATATGCTCGGCTGTTGAACCATTCATAATGGTGCATTCTTCGAACTCAATGGCCCAAGCCTCTTTGGAAACATTCAAAACAATAGAATGCATTCCGAGGTTGGTTGCCGCTTTTTGTGTGCTTAAACGGGTTCTCAAACTTGAATTGAAAAACAACAAGCCTATTGTCTTGTTGCGACCTAATTCAGCGTTTTGAAGCGGATTCTTCTTAATATTCAACGCCTGATTGATCCACTGTTCTAAATCGTCGATTTGGGAAATGGAACTGAAATGCTTCATGATAACACCTCATTTAATGCGTTAAAAAATCGGTCGAAATGTTCTTTTTGAATGGTCAATGGCGGTAAGATTCGAATCAAATTCGGATTCTTCGAACTGCCCGTAAATATTTGATATTCGTAAATTAATTTCTTTCGCAAATCGGCAATTGGAAAATCGAATTCCAACCCCAGCATTAGCCCTCTACCTTTTACCCTTACAGGTACTGAAATTGATTTGGATTTTTCAAGGAAGTAGGGATAAAGCTCGTCGACATTATTCATTAATTGTTCTTTTTCGAGAACTTCCAAAACAGATAAACTAGCTACACAGGCCAAATGATTTCCACCAAAAGTAGTTCCGAGCAAGCCATAACTTGCCTCTATGTTGGGATGAATCAGTATTCCACCTACAGGAAAACCATTACCCATTCCTTTGGCCATGGAAATGATGTCTGGTTGTACCTTATAATCTTGAAATGCGAAAAAGTCTCCTGTTCTTCCAAAACCTGATTGCACTTCATCAGCAATCAAACAGGTATTGTATTGTTTACAAAGTTTGTCGAGTTCTTCATAAAACACAGCATCACTTTCTCCGAGTCCGCCAACACCTTGAATAAATTCAACGATTACGGCACAAACATCATTGTTGGCTAAGGACGCTTCAACGGACTTTAGATCTCCTAATTCGAAGAAATCTACCTCTTGTTGTGCGTTAATGGGAGCTACGATTTTCTTATTATCTGTGGCAACAACGGCCGCAGAAGTTCTTCCGTGAAAACTATTTTTGAAAGCAATCACCTTGTGCTTTTTTGTATGAAAAGAGGCTAGTTTTAAGGCATTTTCATTGGCTTCGGCACCCGAATTACACAAGAACAAATTGTAATCATTGCAGTTAGATAAGGCTGACAATTTGGAAGCCAGTGATTGTTGAAGTGGATTCTGAATAGAATTGCTATAAAATCCAATCTTCGATAGTTGATGGGTGATATTTTTAACAAAATTTGGATGAGAATGACCAATCGAAATCACGGCGTGACCACCGTATAAATCTAAGTATTCAGTATCATTATCATCGTATACAAAAACACCTTCAGCTCTCGTTGGAGTTATGTCAAACAGCGGGTATACATCAAACAAATTCATATTTGTTCCTTTTTAATATTGTTGATTTTTTGGAAAGAGGCCACCATTCCTTGAATTAGGGATGAACTCATTCCTTTGTGTTCCATTTCATTTAATCCTTCGATCGTGCAACCTTTTGGAGTCGTTACTTTGTCAATTTCCTGTTCGGGATGATTTCCATTGGTAATCAATAGATTAGCGGCGCCATTTGCGGTATGCATGGCGAGTTCTTGAGCTTCTTTAGCGTCAAATCCGAGTTGAATAGCAGCCTGGGTTGTCGCTCGAATCAATCGCATCCAAAAAGCGATTCCGCTTGCACAAACTACCGTAGCGGCCTGCATTTGGGCTTCCGGAATTTCCAATGTGTTACCTACACTTTCAAATATATTTTTAGCGGTATTGATACCTGATTTGCCTTTTTCATTGGAACAAATACAGGTCATGGATTTGCCTACAGCAATGGCCGTATTGGGCATGGCACGAACAATCATTTTATCCTTACCAAGAATGGATTCCATTTTCGGAATGCTATATCCAGTAATTGTTGAAATAATGAGATGGTTTTCCTTTAAATCTGCTTGAATTTCCTTCAAAATTTCCTCTAAATGCCTCGGTTGTACGGCAAGAATGATGATGTCTGAATTTTGAACTGCTTCAACATTGTTTGTGGTTAGAATAACATTACTTTTCGATTCTAAATCAGCAAGTGTACTCACATTTCTTCTGGTAAGATAAAGGCTGTCGATTCCGCCTTTTTGAATCAACCCTTTTCCGATTGATTTCCCTAGATTTCCGGCTCCAATGATGGCTATTTTCATAATGATCGATTAAAAATAGTTGGCTTTTAAATTCAATGCTACCTCTTCCTCAAAACCAAACTGCAAATTCATATTATGAACAGCTTGACCAGATGCACCTTTAAGTAAATTATCGATAGCGCTGGTAATCAGAAGTTTGCCTTTGTGTTTCATCAAATGAATCAAACATTTGTTGGTGTTTACCACCTGCTTTAAATGAATTTCGGTTGATGAAATATGGGTAAACTTTGCGTCTTGGTAATAGGATTCATACAACTCAAGGGCTTCTTCAATTGTTCCATCAAAATCAGTGTAAACCGTTGCGAAAATTCCTCTTGAGAAGTTCCCTCGATTGGGTATAAAATAGACTTCGTGTTCAAAGCTTTTCTGAAGCGATTTAATCGTTTGATTTATTTCACCTAAATGCTGATGCACAAAGGTTTTGTAATGTGAAAAGTTATTATCTCTCCAAGTAAAATGGGTGGTTGGTGAAAGTGAAGTTCCTGCTCCTGTTGCTCCGGTAACCGCGTTGATATGAATATCTCCCTGAAGCAATGCTTTTGAAGCTAATGGTAATAGCGCCAACTGAATAGCGGTAGCGAAACAACCCGGATTCGCAATGGCCTGAGCACTTTTTATGGCTAATTTATTCAATTCTGGAAGTCCATATACGAAATCTAGATCACCGAAATCTTTATTTTCATTGAGTCGAAAGTCGTTACTCAAATCAATGATTTTGGTCGACTTGTTAAATTGGTTGTTCTTTAAAAAGGAGGTTGAATTTCCATGTCCTAGGCATAAGAACAAGACATCGATATTAGGATTTACTTTATCCGTAAATACCAATTCCGTGGAACCATACAAATCTTGATGCACTTGAGAAATTTTATTCCCAGCATTTGAAGTACTAAAGATAAAATCAATTGTAACCTTCGGATGATGAATCAACAATCGAATCAACTCTCCAGCTGTGTAACCAGCACCTCCTACAATTCCCGCTTTGATCATGATGATGAGTTTATTTGATTGTAAATTTTGTTTTGATTAGAAAGAATTTTGATGAATCCTTTAGCCTCATCGGCTGTCCATCCCTTGTTTTCTTCTCCATAAGATCCAAACTTAGAAGCCATTAAATCGTGTTTTGAATCGATTCCGTCTAAAGCAAAATGATAAGGCTTGAGGGTGACAAAAACGTCACCTGTCACATTTTCTTGAGAACTTTCTAAAAAGGCCTCTGTGTTTCTCATAACCGGATCTAAATACAATCCTTCATGAAGATGCATTCCGTAGAAACTAGCCAAATACTCCTTATGTTGTAATTGCCATTTGGTCAACGTGTGTTTTTCTAACAAATGGTGGGCCTTTACAATGATTAAGGCAGCAGCGGCTTCAAACCCGACTCTTCCTTTGATACCAACAATGGTGTCTCCAACGTGAATATCTCGACCAATGGCGTACTTTGAAGCAATTTCATTCAGCAATTCAATATTCTTTTCAGGTTTATTTTCAATTCCGTTTAAAGCAATAACTTCTCCTTGTTGAAAGGTCAGTTTTACTTGCTGTGGATTCTTTTTAACCAGTTGTGAAGGGTAGGCTTCTTCTGGAAGTGATTGATGAGAGGTTAATGTTTCCGCTCCTCCAACACTGGTTCCCCAAAGCCCTTTATTCACCGAATATTTAGCCTTTTCCCAACTTAGGTCTACACCGTTTGCTTTTAGGTATGCTATCTCTTCCTTTCTGCTCAATTGCTGATCTCTAATTGGAGTGATGATTTTGATACCAGGAGCTAAGGTTTGAAATATCATGTCAAATCTTACTTGATCATTTCCGGCTCCAGTACTGCCATGAGCGATGAATTCTGCATTGATACTTTTGGCATATTCGATGATTTCAATGGCTTGGACGATTCTTTCAGAACTCACGGAAAGTGGATAGGTATTGTTTTTAAGAACATTTCCGAATATCAAATACTTCACGACTTTATTGTAAAAGCCAGAAATAGCATCGATGTTTACGTAATTGGAAACACCCATTTGATAGGCTTTTGATTCAATATCTTTGATCTCATCCGTAGTAAATCCACCGGTGTTTACGCTTACGGCATGGACTTCATATTCTTTAGATAGGGAAACCGCACAATACGAAGTGTCGAGTCCGCCACTGTAAGCCAATACTAACTTTTTCATTTTTTATCTTTTTTTAGAAATAGGGTTTGTTTAATACTTTTTAATCTTTGGAAGGCTTTTTCCTTAATTTTCTTCGGTGGTTTTTTCTTTGCATTTGGATCAAATAACATCCCTGTGCAGAGACACATTTTTCGTTCTGTTCGTGTGAGTACATCATAGTTTTTACAGGTTTGGCAACCGTTCCAAAAAGATTCATCCGTAGTTAGCTCAGAGAAGGTTACCGGTTTGTAACCCAGATCACTGTTTAATTTCATAACGGCCAATCCCGTGGTGATACCAAAGATTTTAGCATCTGGGAACTTCTTTCTTGAATGATCGAAAATGGCTTTTTTGATTTTCTTTGCCAATCCTTGATATCTAAAATCAGGATGTACAATCAGCCCTGAGTTGGCTACAAACTTTCCATGACTCCAAGATTCGATGTAACAGAATCCAGCGAATTTTTCTCCCTCTAGTGCAATGACAGCATTACCTTGTTCTATTTTAGAAATGACGTATTCAGGTTTTCTCTTGGCAATACCAGTTCCGCGCACTTGAGCGGCCTCTTCGATGGTTTGGCAGATAACATCCGCGTAGATAACATGTGAATTATTTGCAATGACAATTTGCATTGTGATCGATTAAT
>CAYFJL010000028.1:0-25431 GCA_964343335.1 uncultured Polaribacter sp.
TAAAATAAAAAGTACTCCCTTGGTCTATTTCTGATTGTATCCATATATCCCCATTGTGCATGTTTACAACTTTTTTACAGTGGGCAAGACCGATTCCCGTTCCTTCATATTTTTTGAGTTTGTGCAATCTGTGAAAGATTCCAAATACGTTGTGTAGATCTTTTTGAGGTATTCCAATACCGTTATCCTTCATCGAAAATGTCCATCCGTCTTTTAAAATGGCTTTAATTTCTATTTGTGGAGCTGTATCTGGCTTTTGAAACTTAATGGCATTGCCTACTAAATTTTGGAATAGCAATCGCAATTCTGTCTCATAGGCTCGTAACACAGGAAGGTTTTTAAAGGTAATTTTAGCATTAGACTCCTTTATTTGCTTGTCTAAATCGCTAATGACCTCATTCATCAATTTGTTACAATCTACTTGAACAATTTGAGCTTCGTGTCCTAATCTACTAAAATCCAAGAGTGAAGTCACCAATAACTTCATGCGGTCTACCGAGTCGGCAATGTAACCCAAATATCGATCGCAATCTTCGTCAATTTTTTGATCGTACTCCATTTTAATGAGGTCTACAAACATTTGTATGGTGTTCAAGGGCTCTTGAAGATCGTGCGAAGCTATATAAGAAAAGTGCTCTAACTCCTTGTTTTTCAACTTCAATGCATCATTGGCCTCTTGCAATTGAGTAGATGCCTCCATGTAAGGTGTAACATTCACATGAGCCCCTAACATGCGCATGGGTTTCCCATAATCATCTCGCAAGGCCATACCTCTTACTCTCATGTAAACTGTTGAACCATCTTTATGAATGTAGCGTACTACTTGATCATACTTGTGTTCTGGATTCTCAAGGTGTTTGTGAAAGTTATCCACGGTCATTTTCAAATCATCAGGGTGTATGATGTCTTGCCAAGCGGAAGGGGAATGTGGCATTTCAGCCGGATTATACCCCAATTCTCTCCAAAAATTTGAATCCATCCATTCGTGCTCTGGGTGCATTAGATCCCAATACCATAATCCGTCTAAGCAGGTTTTCTGTAAAAAACCAAGAACAGTAGGATCGTGCTTGATCATTCTAATCAATTCGTCTTGCAAATAATGCGTCTTCTTCTTCTTTTTAATGTTCAAAGGAATTGTTTTCATAGTTGAGGGTTTTAATTTTTTGAATAAGTGTGTTTGGTGTCTCCAAGCTTGGAAAATGTCCACAGCTTTCAACGGTGTGAAGGTTCGACCCTTCTAATAATTGGTGTAATTTTTCGGCAAAATGCAATGGGCTGAGTGGGTCATTTGCTCCCCAAACCAAGTCAATGGTGCAAGGGGCATTGATGTAGGCCTTCAGCCAACGTTTAGAAAATTGTTTGCGTTCTACAATACAGTAATCAATAAATTGAATGAACTTTTGTCCTTTTCTTTCTGATAACAGACTCCAAAAAAGACTGTAATCCGTATCTGAAAGTGTTTTTGCATCGGCCAATGACATTCCGAAATATTTTTTGAAAAGCGCATAAGAATAGCTGATTTTCGAAAATCCGGAATTGACCGTATTGCTTATCAAGTCTTTCGGACTTTTTCCCGAAACCAATTCTATGGTCATGCTTCCGTTTAAGAGCATGATGTTTCGTACACGGAAGTTGAGTCGCCCTGCCTCAATTTGAGAGAGAATTTCAGCGAATACCGCAGCACCATATCCTTGGCACACAACAGCAAAATCGGTTACTTTCAAGGTGCGTAGCAAATGAATGATTACCTGCGCTTGATCAAATATGGAATAGTAATAACTACGAGGTTTATCACTGAGTCCAAAACCAATAAAGTCTGGAGCAATAACTCGATATTCTTCTTTTAACTCATTGAGCTGATGATTATAAGAATATGAATTTGTTCCAAAATCATGAAGTAACAACAAGGTTTTATTTCCTATTTCGGTATCGATAAAGGAAATCACCTCTTCATATACCTTGAGGTAATTGTGTTGTTTTTTCCAATTTTCTAACGTTTGTTTCATAGTAATTTAGATAACCTGATATTTATATTTTAAAGCGTTGTAAAAATTTCTGTTTAGGATTTTCATTACCATTTTCAACCAATCTGTCGGGTTGTCTTCAATCACAAAGCACTTTTCATTTTCAATGAACTGTACATTTTTTGGCTGATGAGAAGCCAAGGCAATGGCGATTTCTTTGAGACCCACATCGTCGCGTCTCCAAAAGATTTTAACCGGAATCTCAGAGTCTTTCAAGGCTCTATTCCAACGATGCCAATAGAGATAGGATTCTTCTAAAAAATTAGACAGTACCAATATTTCTTTCTGTCCTTGTAACTCATTAAATTTTTCCCAAATTCGATGTACTTTCTGAGATTGCAGATCATAGCGCTGTTGGTTCATCTCAAAATTATCAAAGAGACCCTTGTTATGGTGTTCTACCAACTGCTCTCTGTATTTTGATAGATTCGGATTGTCAAGCAGTTTGTTGATGTTTAACAAATTCAAATGATTGATCTTTCGACTGTTCTTCGTTAAAATCAGCTTATTGATTCGAAAAGGAAGAATTTTGGCATTATAGCGATACAAAATTTCTTTGGCTACATGGGTGCCATAGTTATCACCCAATAGGGTAAACTCCTTTAATCTAAGATAATTCCATACTTTGATACAAACATCAGCCTGTTCAAGTAATGAAAAACAATAAGTATCTGGTAATTCGGATAATCCGAATCCGAAGTGGTCGTGAATAACAACTCGGTAGTGTGCCGAGAGTTCTTTTATAATGGTTCGGAAGTCGTAGGTCAAGGTTGGAAATCCATTGATGATGACAAAAGTTTCCTTTGCCTTTTTACCTCGATCACCTGTATCAATGACAAATACCTTATGGCCATTAATAGAGATGTGTTTTCCTAAGTCAATAAACTCTTTAATTTGCATTTTTTGGGGGGTATTAAAAAAACAAAATAGTTATTGGAGAACAACGGAGAGAGCTTGATAGTCAACGCAATTGTTGATTAAAAGCTTGTCTTACAATTTTTGAACTGAAAGTCATTTGGATAGCAAACCCAAAAGATAAAGTCCTTTTTCTTTTTCTTTTTTTCTGTAGTTATTAAATCAAATTCACGGCACGAACGCACAAAGCATTCTATTTTTCATAACATCGATTAAGGAGAGAAAAATTTTAGGAGAGAATAAAATTTTAGGAGAGAGAAACCAATCTTTTTAGATCGATTGAATATCAAATGTATAAAATTTGTTTGAAAAGTTTGTAAAAAATTTAAAGATTTTAAGATTTCTTTACCATTTTATAACATAATTAGTTGCTTTCTTTCGGCTTGTATAGCCCAATTGTCCTATGGATAAAAGCAATTTTTCGTAGTGTAATGACGACTTGTATTCTCACTTCATGTAGCTATCAATAACCTAAATTTTACATGAAGAACTAAAATTTTAGTATCTTTAAAGTGAAAAGATCCCATCATGCACGAAGAATTAAAGACATTAACACGGTTACATCCAATACCTATTTAACCATTTATTTGAGATTTCTTTAGTTTTCCAATGCCTGGTAATCGGGCAGTATGATTGTGATTGATTCATTTTGGTCAACAAACAATTATGAAATTCCACTTGCTAAAAAATGAAGGGGATAATTCCTTGATTCATGATACCTATCAATTTACCATTGAAGAGGGAGACTTACCTTACAATGATATTGTGATTCCGGTAGGCAAAATGGTTTTGAATTATACTTGTACCGACGGTGATGTTCGCCTCAACCATTACGATCAAAGCTTTAAGTACAAAGGAGCAACCGTATTTGGTCAATTCTTTGGTCATTATTCACTGTTTGCTACCGATCCATGTTGTAATTTTGGAATCACCCTTCAGCCCACAGCATGGTTTAAATTATTTAAGCAAAACATGCGTTCATTGAAAGATAACGCGATTCCGCTTAAGGATTTCCATCATGAGTTTTATACCGAGATCATTCATCTTTACGAATGTTATGAAGTAAGTGAATGCTCAAACCAAAATTTAAAACATTTTAACGATCAAATCATTCCATTCATACATAGCCGAGATCTATTTATTGACATCAATACCCAGCGCATTGATAAGGCCATTGAAATAATTGAAGCCAAACAGGGCAAAATAAAGGTAACTGAGTTATTAGAGGAAATACCCTACAGCCAAAAGGCTATGGAGAGTAATTTTAAAAAGATCGTGGGACTTACTCCAGGTCAATACATTCGCCAATGCCGTTTCGTAAACCTCATTAGAAGTTATCAAAATGGAGTTTTAGATGTAAAAGAATTGATATCCATTTATAATTACTACGACAAGTCTCATTTCGCAAAAGATTTGAAGTTTTTTACCGGCCAAGGTCTGTCTGAATTCTTTAAATCAGACCATCAATTGATAAAAAATTATATTTAGATTTATTCCAAATAAAATTTGTCGTTTTTTTACAATGATATTTGAGGATTGAACCTTAAGTTTGTAACAGCTTAAATTCGAGATGGGATCTTTATATTTCGAATAATCTATAGGGTTTTGCTTTTCGCAAGACCCTTTTTTTATCCTTCTTAAATAAACGTTAATTATACCAAAATAATCGTACTCTATTACATTTTACGATTTTTTACAACCCTTTTGCCCTTCAAAACAGTAGATTAGCTATGTAGATTATTCAAGAAAGGAGAGAGTCTTGAATATAAGCTATGGGAAGGGTTGGCATTCAGTCAATCCTTTTCTCATTTTATAAGACCAATCTGAAGAGGTTTCTATCGAGGCAATGAACATAGTTATTATCTACTTCGTTTCTCAATTCATCGCAGAAGAAAAACAAACCCTTCTAGGATTTATTTTTAAAAACTTCACTTGTTCATTTCACCATTGCTTCTTATCTTAGGAGTGCTCCCAACTTTTATAAAACTTTCGTGAAATTTGAAATCATTGATACATTCCCCAAGGGCTCTTTAGTTGAATTCTCTTATAAATTCCAGTTCGAAGAAGAGGACCTGCCTTTTCAATGGGTAATGGTTCCTAGAGGGATCTCTCACTTCTATTATGTTTTTTCTGATAAATACATCCAGATTATTAGAGACAATACCAAAACTTGCATTCACAATTTAATTGTTCAAGGTCCTAATTATGTTGGTTTTAAAGTTCTTATTGAACAACCCACGGTAATTATAGGTGTTGCCCTAGCTCCAACGGCGTTGTACAAACTCACAGGAAAATCAACCCATCAATTATTAAATTCTTTTGTTCCGTTGCATCAATATAATACTACCATTGCCACATTTATTGAACCGATATTTCTGAAGTACTATAATGATAAATCTGAGTTTTCTCAACAGATCTATAAACGAATTTCTAATTTAAAATGTTCTGGAAAGACCAGAACCGGCGATGTAGAAAAAGCACTTGCATTGATCCATTCATCAAAAGGAATAATCGCCATTGATGATATATGTGAAGCCTTAAATCTCACTAGAAGAAGTCTCAATTACAACTTTAAAAACATGGTTGGAATGACGGTTGGAAAATACATTCGAAGGTATCGATTTTCTAGATTGGTTTTTGATAGTAAGGGTCAGCATATAGATTTTAACGAACTCATGTCTACATTCAATTATTATGATCAGTCTCATTTTGTAAAGGATTTCAAATTCTTCACCTTGCAAAACCCATCAAAGTATTTTAATAGAGACTTCGAATTTATCAGCAAATTTATGCCAGAAAATATTTTGTAATTCTTCTTTTATAACGAACAAATAGCTATTTCTTAATTTTCTCCTTTTTTTACAGGGAATTATCACTTTTGAGCATTATTTTTAGAGTGCTTAAATTCGAGATGGGATCTTTATATTTCGAATAATCTACAGGGTTTTGCTTTTCGCGAGACCCTTTTTTTACATTATATGGCTAATTCTAGCTAAAAAACGTAGGCATCCATTTTATTTAACGATTATTTACAACTTAGATAGCTCTTAAATCTTTAGTTTCGTTGATATCTGATTCAATAGGGAAACCAACTTGAATCCAATTTAGGTAAGAATCGGTAAAATATTTGTCCTCCAATTTAAGTTTGCCAACTAAATCCTCCCAATATTTTAAAATGAATTGCTAAGACCAATTGCTAGGCTTTTATCATTTTTAATTATTTTTTATCATGCGGTTTGAATTTCTAGATTTGTACCCCCAGACACCTTTGGTGGAGGACACCTATGTTCTGGAAATTACCCAAGATGACCTGCCGTATGAATCATTAATTGTTCAAAGAGGAATTAGTCACTTGTTTTGTTTTTTTTCAGAGGCACCTCACCGGGTATTGCGAGAAAATGAACTCACAGAGTTGCATGGTATTCAAATTCAAGGACCTAATTATGGGGCTTTTAAGGTAGAAATACTACAACCTAGCTTTACACTTGGGTTGTGCCTTCATCCTACCACAATTCATAAACTCACGGGTAAAGACATGAGCTATGTTTACAATGGATTTATCCCCTTGGAAACACATTGCCCAAAACTTTTCGAAATTGTTTCGCCTGTATTTCAAGCATCGAAAGACGATCCTGCTTCATTTTCAGGCCGGTTTTACAAAGCCATTGAGCAGGTAGATTTAAAGGTAAATTCACGAACCAAGGATATTGATCGAGCCATTGAATTGATACACCAAAACAATGGATTACTCAATATAAAAGACATCACAAATGAGGTTGCCATTACTTCAAAAACCTTGAACTATCAATTCAAAAAAATGGTCGGAATCACCATTGGAAGGTACATCAGACAACATCGATTTATAAGTTTAATTACGCAATACCAGCAAGAAGAAATCGACTTCTATGAAATGATGTACAAGTACAATTATTACGATTCATCACACTTTACCAAAGACTTTCAATTCTTCACTTTACAAAGTCCAAAAGAATACTTTAAAAAAGATTACCCACTTATTAATAAGTATTTGAAGGCGTAGCTAAACACTAATTTTGTTTCTAATCTACCTGTGAATCACTCAAACCATCAATCAATTCATCAATCTGTCCGATGATTTCTCTACGTTTTAATCGTGCTTTTTCAATGATTTCATCCGAGCTTTTCGGATTGGTAATTTGGTTGTTGTAGTAGTCGACCAAAATCCGCATGGCATTCATTTTTGCACTCAAATGGGTTTGATGTACTTGTTGAATTAATACCTCTTGTGCTTTTCGCTGTAGCTTTCCACTTTTTTCCAATTCTTTTCGGTTCAATACAATCTCCTCACGATTCTGTTTGATTTCCTCACGTTGTAAGACAATGGTGTAAATCAATATGGCAAAGGCCAAAGCAGAAAACAACGCATTTACGGCACCGAACAAATCCCCGAAGGTTCCACGATCAGACCATTCGTCTAAAAACATCATGGTGAATACGGCCGATAAAGCCCATATCAATACCACCAATAAAATGAGACCGGGCAATAAGTACTTTCTAGTTTTACTATTTTCCATTTGCAAGTTGTAAGAACTTTTTGACTGATGAACTTCTTAAAAGTACAGAAAATTAACCAATTTTTTTTCGGTTTTTAGACCTAAGTCTAATCAATGATAAGTTTCTGATACCTCGGATTGGAATTTGCCTCGGATAGTTTTACGAAGTAAGTCCCAGGGGCTAAATGACCCACAGAAATCGTAATACTTCCTTTAGCACTGGCATTATAGCTATCTTTAAAAACGGACTTTCCTCGAATGGAAAATAATTGAACATTAAATGCTGTTGTTTGTTGAGGCGGAATAATGGTAATTTCACTCGTAGCCGGATTTGGATACATCTGAAAAGAAATCACATCATCAAGAGTATTATTGTTAACAGACAAGGCAGCCGTTTCAAAAACGGATGCATCATCAATTTTACCCCAAGTCTGATTCTGAGTTGTGGATGCATAAATCACCGCACTCGTACCAGAATTCCCAGTAGTGAAAGTTACCTTCGCTAGCTCAAAATCATTACCGTTGTTACCTGTCATACCAACGGTAGTTGTAACTTCTGTTCCACCAAAATCTTTCACGCCGACTGTAACCACACCATTATCTCCAGACCAATTTCGAATGTAACAAGCGTATTGATAACTCGTATTCGGTTTCAAACCTGAAAGCGTTTGACTTAGTTCGGATACGCCGCCGCCAAACCATCCAGAAAAAGTTCCTGAGTTGATCAAGTCGGTATCAACTCCATAATTACCAACACCAACCCATGGGGCGACAACGCCGTCTTCAAATCCCCAATTATCTACAAAAATTTGACCTGCCTGTAATACTTGTAGGGAGAAAACCAAATCGGCTGGACAACCAGTAGTGGGTGTATAAGTGACTCTATAATTGCCGGCATCACTGCTTTTAAGATTGGTCAATTCAATCTCACTTGCGGTAGATTGAAATCCATTTGGCCCTCTCCACTTCCAGGTACCACCGATACCTGCAGAGGGTTTTAATTGTACCTTTCCTCCGAAGTATCCAACCACTGTGGTGATTTCTTGCCAACTTCCATCATCTACACGAACACTGGGTACTATTGGCGTTTCTGTACAGTTTTGAGCTGAGTCTAAGAATCCGTCTAAAGCCCATGAAAATTGATATTCAGTATCGTTAATCGGTTCTGCCAAACCTTGTTCATAACCATTGATGGATGTATGTGAAATCGGTTCCCAATAAAAGACTCCCAATCCTCGATTATTCGGAATTGCCTCCACAGCATCAATAGCGTCAACCAGTAAATTGTAGGTCACTTCACGCTCTCCTTCCAAGTGACCAATTTCGCAAATCATTACATCCTTATCATAACGCGTTACTAAATTGTTCAAATTGGTTTCTACCGTTTGAATATTCGATCCATTCCAACGCGGATAAAAGGAGGCACCAATGATGTCATTTTTTCCTCCCGCCGCATAAAAAGCATCAAAAAACTGCTGATAAAATGTAGTGCTATTTCCGCTTGATAAATGGGTAATCACCTTAGTAGAGGAAGAGCTTGCTTTTATAGCATCGTATCCTTTGTTAGACAATGCCACATAATTGGACATATTGGCAAAATTATCGTTGGTGCTTAATCGACCATCTTCCCATAAGAAACCAGGATTGGTTTCATTGCCAACTTGCACCCATTTTGGAGTTACTCCAGCATTTAAAAGAGCATCCATCAATCCGTAGGTATAGTCGTAAACCGCCTGGGCCAAGTCATTAAATGATAAGTTTTCCCAAGCTGCTGGTTTGTGCTGACTACCAGGATCTGCCCACACATCAGAGTAATGAATGGTAATCATGACATCCATTCCTAAGTTGTTGGCTCTTATGGCAGTTTGAACCACATTTTGGGTATCTACCTTTCCGATATTCTCAAGAGTCGGATTCACAAATGCTCTTAATCGAATGGCATTCATGTCGTGGTCTTTCAAAATTTGCAAAGCATCTTGTACTTGCCCTTGATCATCTAAATAGGTAATTCCTTTGTCTTGCTCAAAATAACTCAACCAGCCCACATCAGCACCCTTGGCGATTTGTGCATTTGTTTCGTGAAATTGACAAATGAAGCAGATAACAAGGATAATAGAATACCCCAAACTATTTTTTCGGTGCAATGGCATTATTTTCTATCAGTTATACATTTAATCTTGTTCCTTCTTTGCTAAGGCCGCCTTCAAGGTTTTAAGAATGTTCAAATTCAAAAAGACAATAGGAGATAATGCCAATGGAACCACCAATAAAACGGTTGCCGTTTTATTATCTTCCTTGGTCAGTATTCCAACAATACAAGTAATAGCTAGAAGGAGTAAAACCACCACCAATAAAATGGTAATGAATTTAATTACTTTGATCTCTCCTCTCAAGCGTTCTGCAGATTTTTCTTCGTTTTTCATATGCTTTTGTTCCTGATTTCTAAAAGTACGGTTTTTTGGTGAACGAGATCTCTCGACAAGCCTGCCTGCCGCAGGCAGGGCTCGAGATGACAATCAAGCACCATTAATAAGGTTTGTCATCCTAAGCTCGTTGAAGGATCTTTATAAAAGATTTTCTTCTTCTAAAGTGGCTTTTAATCGATTGTGCTGTTTTAAAAACTGAGCTTTAATTGCATCTATTGTTTGTTGGTACCGCGGATGCGTTTTTAATTTTTTTAATAAGGGATCATCCTCTAAAAATAAGATCATCCAGTAATGAAAGTTCTGTCCTTTGCTAAACAGTTGAAATTGGGCTATCGCCTCATCCATCTTATTCTGATGAATGTAATACATGGCCATGCTCCCTGGTTGATATATGGTTTTATCTACTTGGCAACGTTCGTAATAGCTTTTATAAAGTTCTTCTGCTTTTTCTTTTTCGCCCATCTTCTCGAAGACAATTCCGATTTTGAGATTCTCCCAGGGATATAAATCAACTTTTCCTTGTTGCAATTGCTTAAACCGCTTAAAATAATAGTACGAGGTTTCATAGTCTTCCTTGAAATAATATATTTTTCCGAGTTCCTGGGTAATATCCATTCTGGTCGTATCCTTTTTCCATTCGTATTCAAGAGTCTGTATCAATTGATCCATATCAAGATCGTTGGCATAGGTAATAAATCCTTTCAAATAGGGAGCAAACTCATTTCCTGGATACCAAGATAAAGAGGTGTTAATGTACTCCAGTGACTCTTTAGGAAAACCTGACTGAACCAGGGCATTGCTCAAATGCAGGTAAAGAAAACTTTGCGCAATGGAATCGTTCGCATTCTTCTCGAGCTGAAGTCCTTTTAAAGCATAAGTGAGATACTTCGTAGTATCGGGAACTACCCGAGCATACATTTCAGATAAAATTAAAATGACAGAAGAAGAATTCGGATTGTACTCCAGTGCTTTTTCAAGATGAGGAATGGCTAGATTGAATTCTTTCGTAGCAATATAATAAAGAGCCTTGGCAATCAAACTCAAATCCGATTTTGAATCGTACAACAAGGCATTATCGGCACTCCTGTTTAGGTCTTCCAAATGAGATTTCTCCGGCTTAAATTCATCCAAAAAGTAATAAGCAATAGCCATTTGGGCATAAGCACTGGCATATTGAGGATCCTTCTCAGTGGCCGCCTTGAATTTTTCAATAGCCGCCATCAAACTTTGATCATCACGCCGCCATACGAGATCGACTCCCTTCAAATAAAAGTCATAAGCCTCAAGATCTTCAGTCGGTTTTTTATCAATCTGTGCCAATTCTTGCGGGGTGATATTAGCCTCAACGGCCAAGGCAATTTGTTTGGCAATAGTGTTTTGAAGTGTAAATATATTCGCTAGTTTGTACTGATAGCGTTCGGTCCAAATCGGGGTATCGCTATCTGCATCTATCAATTGAATGTTCAACAGGATTTCATCATTGATTTTTTGTCCGCTTCCTTCTACAACATACTTAACATTCAATTCATTGGCAATCACTCCAACACCAGAATTAGAATGACGATACCTCTCAACGGAAGTACGACTCACTACGCGTAATTCACCTATTTTCTGAAGGTTGTACAAGGAAGCCTCCATCAAGCCATTCACAAAGTAATAATTGGTAGAATCTGCACTCATGTTTTTAAACGGCAATACGGCTATAGATTTGGCTATGGCATCCTTAGGAATATCATCTGTTTTTGATGGCCAAAACAGAAAAATGAAAGAAATAATTACCGCCGTTAACGCAACAATAAAAGTATTTCGATTCTTTAATAAAAAGTTCTCTTCTGTGGGTTTGGATGATTCAATTGAAATCGCCACTTCTTCAACTTCTGGTTCATCTGGCATATTTCGAGATTCACCAGGTGGATGACCAAACTCCTCTCGATAGCATTTTATAAAGTAGGAACTATTGCTAAATCCGACTTCAAAAGAGATTTCCGAAACCGTCATTTCGGTCTCCTTCAATAGTTCTTTAGCTTTTTTGAGTCGCAAACTTCGAATGTATTGACTGGCGGATTGACCTGTCTCTTTCTTGATTTTACGCAGCAGATTAGATCGACTCATATGAACGGCATCTGCCAGTTCAGAAACACCAAACTGCTCATTTGAAATTTGATCTTCAATAATAGACGTAACCTTCTCTAAGAAGCTACTTAAGTTACCTGAATTAGACATTTCGTTCTTGGTTGTGAATGATGGTTAGCTGCTCTGCTTTCTCAAATATAAGTAACTGTTTTTGAAGCACCAAACTTAAAGATTGCGTCATAATTTATGCACATGCAACATAAATTATGTTGCATTTCCGAAAGTTTATATGTTTTGAATCCTAGGTATATACTGATGCGTCATGGTCTGGTGGATATTTGTAACATCAAAAACAACGAAACAAAAATTTATAAAACAAATCATTATGGAAACTTCAATATTAAAACATTCAAAAGTACTAATGGCCGCTGCAATGGTCATCTTTTTAGCAGCTACTTCATGCGGACAAAAAAGCGAATCATCAAAAGATACTGCACAGAAAACAGAAGTAAAAGCTCCTAAAATGGACATTCACAAAGCTGTGGTAAGAGGTGACTTAGCTATAGTTCAACAACACATTGCCGCTGGAACAGATATCAATGCAAAAGAACCGATGGGAGGATCAACCCCATTAATGTCTGCTATTACATTTCACAAGGCTGACATTGTAAAAGCTTTGATTGCCGCAAAAGCAGATTTATCCATTCAGAACAATGATGGTTCCACGGCCTTGCATTCTGCAGCCTTCTTCGGAAAAGTAGAATTTGTGCAATGGTTATTGGATGCAAAAGCCGATAAATCTATCAAGAATAAAATGGGATTTACAGCTAGAGAAATTGTGATGGGCGACTTTGCACAGGTAAAACCTATTTATGACATGCTCATCATGCAATTAAAGCCAATGGGATTCTCTTTGGACTTGACAGAAGTTGAAAAGGCAAGACCTGTAGTGGCTGTGATGCTTCAATAGGCTAATAATTCAATGATTAAATAATTTAATGATTTAATCATCAACCAAAAACACAACAACATGACAACAGCAAGAAGACACGACATCGACTGGTTACGCGTAATAGCCATCGCTTTACTATTGATTTACCATGTGGCCATCGTATTTCAACCTTGGGCAATGTTCTTGGCCTTTATTAGAAGTGATGAATTATCGACAGAGTTATGGCAACCTATGACCTTATTAAACGTGTGGCGAATTCCGATTCTGTTCTACGTATCAGGGATGGGCGTGTTCTTTGCTCTGAGAAAAAGAAACTGGTCACAGCTACTTATTGAAAGATCAAAACGCATCCTAATTCCGTTTCTTTTCGGAATCGTAGCCATTACTCCATTGCATATGTTCGTTTTTCAAGATTATTACAAGATGGGATTAAGTTACTTTCCCCACATGGGTCATTTATGGTTCTTAGGAAACATCTTTGTATATGTCTTGCTATGTCTGCCCATCTTTATTTTCTTAAAGAAACAAGGTGAAAATAAATTCAAAAGATTCATTGAAAGCTTGTTTTCAAATCCGCTTGGCTTGCTCTCTATCAATATATTCTTTGTCTTGGAAGTTATGCTTGTCAATCCGAAGTTATTCTCTCTATATGCTGAGACCTGGCACGGATTTACACTTGGATTTCTAGCCTTCCTATTCGGATACCTTTTCATGTATGCTGGTAAAACGTTTTGGCAGACCGTATTGAAATGGCGATGGGCTTATTTAGGCTTGGCTTTGATTTTATTTACCATCCGATTTGTGATTTATAAAACTGAAGGACCTGGCTATTTAACAGCTGTTGAAAGTAACGCTTGGATATTGGCCATTTTCGGCTTCTGTTACAGGCACCTTAATAAACCCAGCAAAGCATTGAATTATTTGTCAACGGCCGCATATCCTGTATACATCATTCATATGTTGGTGTTGTACTTAGCGGCAAAATTCATTTTGCCATTGCATTTACCTGCCTTGTCTTCCTTCGGAATCATCACGTTAATCACCTTTGCTGGATGTTATCTGATCTATGAATTTTTGATTAAAAAAATCTCAATCCTTAGACCCTTTTTTGGTCTCAAGTGGAAAGCGAATTCTAAAATTATGGATATCAAAAAAGTAACTATGAATGAAGTATGATTACCGCTTCGGTATCATCAAACAAATTATTAAACTCTAAAGAATGAAAACTAAAAACATAAAAAATCAAATTCTAATTATCCTTGCATTTGCAATTATCGGTGCATGTAACAATCTATCATCATCTAAATTGGCAGAACAACCCACTTCAGCTGATTATCATATGGGTGAAAAATGGGTGTGGAAATATAAAGGTGTAACTACTAAAGGTGAGGTTCGTTCAGATGGGACCGATACGAGGGAGGTAGTAAAATTTGAGGGTGCCCTAGGCATGACAATCGGTAAGGACACCATACCAATTTCCCAAATTACCAAACCTGAAATGAGCGAAACACCAAAGTATGACTGGCCGCTTAAAGTTGGTAAAAAATGGAAATATGAAAATAATTGGACCAGTCAAGATGGAACGACCGGAAGTCAAAGTCAGGATGCTGAAGTATTATCCTATAAAAAAGAAACTGTAGAGGCAGGAACTTTTATGGCCTATACCATAAAATATACAGGTAGAACCACCAATTCTAGAGGGTACAACGCAGAAGAAACAGAAGTTTGGTTATATGCACCTGCTGTAAAAACATTTATCAAGCTTACACAAAATCAAGGTGATTTTCACTATGTAGAAGAATTAATCGAGTATAAGAAATAATAACATCATTATTTCATACAAAACCTATCAATCAAAAAACACAAAGAATAGTTATGAAATCAATCAAAAAACAAATTTTTATAAAAATGGCGTGTGCAGCCTTTGCATTAGTATCAAGTATAACATATGCGCAAAACACAAATTCAACAACAACACAAAGAGATGGTTTCATCTTCGAATTTGTAGTTGGTGGAGGTAGTATTAGTATAGAAGACAGTGCAGGTATTCAAACTTTTGATAAATCTCAAGGAACCTTTGTTTTTCCTGATCTAAAATTAGGTTATATGCTGAACGAAAAATTAGCCATTGCGATTTCTATGCCTGGGAATATTTATGAATTTCAGGGAAATGACAGAAATTTTGGAGGCTTTATTCCATCAGTACAGTATTGGGTGAAAGATAAATGGTGGATTCATGGAGGATTTGGTCTAGCAATAGATTCACCAGCACTTTATGATATTAAAGACAACATAAATGATGATTGGAACTTTGGTCATGCTGTAATGTTGAGTACCGGTTACGAAATTTACAAAAAGAAAAACTTTGCGCTTAATCTTCAGTCAAAATTAGTTTTAGGTCGTGCAAATTTAGAAGGTGATGCCTACAGAGATGCAGCGATCTTTAATGTAGGATTAGGGTTTAGCTGGTTATAAGCTCTGACTAATATCAATATTGAACAGAATGAAACGAATAATAAATTTTATTGAAAACAATACCTCAGGAAAAAGAGTTTTGGCTCTTTTTATATTGACCAATGTTGTTTACATATTTATGCTTGCTGTAACAATTCCAAAAACAATGAGATTTGCTAACGGAATGAAATTAATGGATATGATGCCCACAGGATATGATTTGAACTATGTGAGTACACTATTCAGTGCGCTTGGAGAAAATGGACGTTTGACGTATCTAACCAACCAAATACCTGTGGATATGATTTACCCCCTACTATTCGGACTTTCTTACTGTTTGCTGTTAGGATATCTCTTGGATAAGTTGAATAAATTAAATTCCCAATACATCTATCTCTGTCTTTTGCCAATAATTGCTGGAATTGCAGATTATTTGGAAAACATAGGAATTATTTCACTGTTAAAAAACTATCCTGAATTAACAGAGATCACTGTACAAACAACTAATTCCTTTTCTCTAATAAAAAGTATTTCGACGAGTGCTTTTTTCATAGTCTTGATAGTAACGCTACTAGTACTCGGCATTCAATTTATGAAAAGAAATAAATCAAATGCTAATCATATTTAACAGTCAGAACTAATAAAAATTTTTAAAACTAAAATCTATGATTGTACCTATGGAAATGAAAAGATTAATTCAAACGGCTAGAATAACTGGTTTGTGGTATTTGTTGATGGCTTTTAGCGGAATTCTAGGGTTTATGGTCTTCCATTCTCAAATTTTTGTAACTGGAAACCCTGAACAAACCCTAATGAATTTAGTAGAATTAGAATCTACAGCAAGAATAAGGTTACTATTAGAGTTTGCCATTGTGATATCACAAGCACTTACTGCAGTATGGTTTTACAAATTATTCAAAGACAATTATGAATGGGAAGCTTGGACGCTAGGCATATGGGGAATGGTAAACGCAATTGTAATTATGATAAGTGCCATTTCAATGGCCTCTGCAATCAGTATTGCTAATTCTGACATAAATACTGTAGAAGACAAAGTTTTACTTATTCAAGTTTTTCAAAATATAATATCAAATGCTTGGGGAATTGGGGGTCTATTTTTCGGCTTATGGCTGTTTCCTATGGGATACATAGTTATCAAATCTAAGAAGTTGCCCCTGTGGTTAGGGAGAGTTCTGATTTTAGGTTGCATAGGCTATATAATTTCTTCGGTTATACGCTACGCCGGAATTGATTTTAGCTTAAGAAAATTCTTAATGCTTCCAGCAACCATTGGTGAATTTTGGATGATTGGTTATTTGCTAATTTTTGGAATAAGAGAAAACAACAAAATATAAAATTAGAAACTTACTACATCGATAAAATAATAGAATAATTAATCTAATTCTAACGAATAACAAGCAAAAAATGTTTTTTAAATCAGAAGAAGGAAAAGAAAAAATACTAAGTCTATACAACGAAAAGTTGAGGGAACTCAACATTGAGTATACTGAAAAACTTATCAATACGAAGTTCGGATCTACAAACGTAATTAGAACAGGAAATACAAATAGTCCGCCATTAGTTTTAATTCATGGTACAGGAGGTTGTGCTCCCTTAATCTTAGAATCCTTCCCAAAATTGAGCTCCAAATATTGTGTTTATGCTGTGGATGTTTTAGCGCAACCCAATAAAAGTGCTGAAAATAGATTGAACATGAAGACTTTAGATTATGGGAAATGGTTAATTGAGGTATTAGAAAAACTTAATCTTAATCAGGTAACTTTAGTTGGTTTTTCTTTTGGTGGATTGATAAGTTTAAAGGCATTAGAATTTCATCAAGACACAATTAAGAAAGCATTCTTACTAGCCCCAGTGTATATTGTTAATGGAAATCCATTTTTAGGTTTATTTAAAATGTTCTTCCCGTTGAAAAAGTTTATTAAAACCAACGATCAACGGTATATTAAAAAAGTAATGAGAGCTCTTTTTACCGAATATGATGATTTTGCTTTGAAATTTATGTCGGCTACCTTTCAAAATTGCCATATGGATTTTTCACCATTGCCAATTTTAAGTAAAAAAGACGCTCAAAAAATAAAAACTCCACTCACTCTTTTTGTCTGTGAGAACGATCTCATGTTCCCTGGTAAAAAGATAATAAAACGAGCTAAAAGAATGTTCTCTTCACTAGAAAAAGTCGTTTTATTAAACAATTCCAAACACGTTCCCAATGTTACAGATTTTAAAATAATGGAAGAACAGATCTTAAATCAGACTATATGATAAGTCATTTAAACAAGAATTTCTAAATTGAAAACAAAACTATCAAAGAATGAAAATTTTCAGAAGAGCCAGAATCGATTTTCTAACCTCAGGAAAGACAAAAAAGTATCTTAAATATGCTATTGGAGAAATTCTTCTTGTGGTCATCGGAATTATAATCGCCCTACAAATAAATAACTGGAATGAGGAGGCCAAAGAAAATCGGGTATTGAATGAGTATTTGGTGAAAATAAAATCACACACTTATGAGGATTTGATTGAAATTGATACCATGATCACCTTACGAAGACAATTATCCAATCTTTGTAAAAAAGCTAGAAAAGCCATGCTGACCAACAAAGAAAATGAAAATTTATATGTGTTAATGGCGAGCGGAATGGCATTTACAGATTTTTATTTTAAACCAAAAACCGATGGTTACGAATCGTTAAAAAACTCTAGTTTGTTTGGGAAAATTAACAATACCGCTCTAGATTCTTTGCTGATTCACTATCATGACATCATAGGTGAAATCGCCGAAAATGAAAAAAGTTATAACGAATACATGTTAACGCAAGAGGCACATATTTCAACTGAATTTGATAGGTCTTTAATCTTAGCCTCTGCATTTATGGATAAGGATTCGATGGCAGCTCTTAACATACCTCAATCTAAATACATGGAAGATTTCCGCAGTTACATCTCATCTCCGGCATACCGAAATGTAATTAGTTTAGCCGCCTTTCAATTTGATTTCATGATAACTCAATATCAACAATTAGAGAAGACAGGAGAAATGGTCATTAAAGAAATTGACCTTCTAACCCGCTAAAACTTCACATCAATCATGAAAACTTCAATAAATAAAATAGCAATTATTCAAATAATTGCAGGACTCTTAGTACTCACAGGGGGCCTAATTCTGCTTCCAATTCAAGAATGGTTAACAAGACTTATTCAAGATGAGTTTGTGGCGGAATATACTGCATTACTCTTAAAAATGAGTATCATCCTTACTATTGGATATAAGTCCATAAGTACTTTGAAAATTCAGAAAACAGCCGGATTATCAAATAACCTTCCTTGGGGTTTCAAAGTATTAAATTTAATACCAGTTTACCTTTTTGTACTGGGGATATTAAGTGTTATTGGAAAAGATTTGGCATCGGTTTCTATCCCTAATGTTGTACTTCTTTTAGCTGCATGCTTGACAGTCGGATTCGCCGAGGAATTCGTATTCCGAGGAGTTATTCAATCATTGCTTTTAAAGAAAATAGGCATGCGAAAAAATGGTGTTTTTTTAAGCATTTTGTTCTCCTCTCTTTTATTTGGAGCCTTTCATCTTTTAAATCTATTTAAAGTGGAGAATCAAGGTCAAGTTCTAGTACAAGTCGCATTTGCAACATTCATTGGATTCTTCTTTGGAGCCCTTTTGTTAAAGACTAACAAACTAATACCGATTGCCTTAACCCATGGCCTCATTAATTTCTTTTTCTCCCTTTCAATTTTACCTGCTATTAAAATCCCTGAAAATGAAGTTGCTGAAACACCATCACTGGCACCTATTGTATTGTTCTTTCCTTTATTTGTAGCGGGAATTTTGATCTACAGAAACCTGAATAAGAATCGTATACTCGACCAAATAAATCCTTAGAATATGGAACAAGCTTTTCACATTCCCACTACTCTAGAAAATATACCTGACCATTTCTCTCCAAAAATTATCGGAGAAGTAAATGATGTATATATCAAACTAGTGAAAATTCTAGGCGAAAAAGTGCCTTGGCACAGTCATCAACATGAAGACGAATTATTCTATATCCTTGAAGGGTCATTACTCATGGAAATTCAAGGAAAGTCATCCTTTGAAATGAAAAAAGGAGATCTATTTGTTGTACCAAAGGGCATTAACCATCGTGTTAGCTCTAAAGAAGAATGTCACATCATGCTTATTGAAAATCAATCAACCAAGCATACAGGAAAAACTATTGCAGAAATTACCAAAACAATAGACCAACAAAAGAAATAATTACAGACTTAGAAAAAGAATTGATTACATTGTAGGTGAAAACATTTTCAGTCATGATTAAGAATAAAAAACTATTCATCTTTCGTTTTTTGTTATTCGCAGGTACCGCCATATCGCTATATTTTGTTCCTTGGACCGTGGTTTCGGCTTGGATTAAACCGCTTCCAGACACCATAGAAGAGCAGTTGGAACAAACGGTCGATTATGGATTTGCTGGAGCGATTGTATATGTCGATCAAAAAGGAAAAGAACCTCAGTTTTACGCAGCAGGTTATCACAATAAAGAGAGGAAAATCCCAGCCTATCCTCAGGCTTATTTCAAGATTGCTAGTATCACGAAATTGTATGTTGCCGTTTGTATAACCAAGTTGGTTGCCAATGGGAAATTATCCCTAGACGGCACAGTAGCTCAGTATTTCCCTGAAATGGACGGAAAAATTAAAAATGCAAAAGAGATTACAGTTCGAATGATGGTGCAACATCGAAGTGGAATTCCAAACTATACCAACATTCCGACATTTTGGTCTAATCCGCCTGATTCAGACGACAAAATACTAGAATTGGTGTATAACGAACCCGCCAGTTTCGAGCCAGATACCGATTATGAATATTCAAATACCAACTACCTATTACTAGGGCGTTTGATTGATAAGTATTCCGGTAAATACATGATGGAATTCGCCAAAGAACGCATTTTTAATCGGTTAAATCTCACCCATACCTTTAACGGTGCCAATGATGTACCTAAAGACAGTATTATGAGTGGTTACTATGTCGGAATTGATAAAGATTTCAAAATGGACAATGTGGGCCCAGTGGCAACCGCAGAAGATGTAGGAATCTTCTTACGCGCGTTAAATGAGGGCTCTGTTTTTGACCAAGGAGAAAAAGAAATTTATTCTTCCATTTATGTGTACAACCATACAGGATTGGTACCTGGATATCAGAGTATTGCCGAGTATCATAAAGATTTGGATGCTGTTGTTATTCAGTTTACCAATACTACGGATTTTAACGGTTACGAGTGGAATTTATCACAGGTAGGATACGGACGAGTTATCGATATTCTAAAGAAAAATCAATAAGCCTTTCCTCTAAGCAGTTACTGTAAATAATTCAAGAGGTTCAGATTTCCCTTTTAAGGTAGCCTGCCCTACAGATTCAAATGTGAATTCTTTAGCGTTTATTTGCTCTCGGATTTTATGTGTGGTAAGAATATCGACTTGATATTTTTTGCACAACCCTTGAATTCTTGCTGTGGTATTGAGTACATCTCCAGTAAAAAATATTTCTTTTTTCATAGCGCCTATTTCTCCTGTAGTCACTTCACCCAAATGAATGCCTGCCTTAAAGTCCGCAATTACTCCGTAAGTTTTTAAATACCATTCTTCCTTGGTTTTCAATGCTGCTGTCATTTCAAAATAAGCTTGAATGCTTCTTTTAACAGCTTGCTTGTTTTTTAATTTCCATGAAATCACAATTTCGTCGCCAATATACTGGTAAGCTTCACCGTAATTATTAATTATCGCATCGGATAAATCATCATAATAATCACGCAACAACCTGAAATACTTCACATGTCCTAATGATTCAGCAATTTCGGTCGAGTCTTTCATGTCTAAAAACATAAAAACTCGATTCTCTACCATGGGTTTGTGATATCTCCCGGTAAAAAAATTGAACAAAACACTTTGTCCGATATTATCACTGATTTCGGCATACAATAATGACAGGAGTAGTGAAAAACTTAGCTCAACTGCCGTATTCAAACCAACAAAACTTGTGATGAATAGCTTATACCTCTCAAAAACCACGGGATCAAATACAGATTTTCCCATTTCAATACTTGCGGCAAGTATGTAAAACACGAACATGAGTAAAAACAGAATCAGGGAATAAATAATGAGTTTGGAAATGATTTTTCTTGGAAAACTTTTGTCAACAAAGTACTTATTGATGACAATCACCTCTAAAAGCCCTACCAAACAACCAACTAAAAAAACACTTAAACTGGCAAAGAAAACAATGCGCGGAGAAAGTTCAATTGCTCCATTTGGAGCTTTAGGCATACCTAAAGAGACCATCGTGCTATGCTCGACCCAGAGGAACAACCAACCCAAGATCATCCAAATAACCCCAAATGGTATAATGATCTTTAAATTGTACTTCAATTTCGGAGTAAGGAATCTCATGAATTTAGAATTACTTCTCTAAAATTAAATAATTATTAACTCTTTAATCGAAAAATTAATTGTTGATTTGAAATTCGCTAAAAACCAATACAATAGTAGCTTATTATGGATGATTTTGTCTTGTATTTCAAAATGGGGTTGAACCATGTACTCGATTTTTCGGCCTATGATCATATCTTATTTTTAATTGTTCTTGCTGTAGTCTTTAAAGAAACGGAGTGGAAAAAAGTACTTTGGTTGGTTACTTTTTTCACCATTGGACATTCGTTGACCTTAGCTTTATCTGCGTATTCGGTAGTGAAAGTTCCGGTGGATGTTGTCGAATTCTTAATTCCATTAACCATATTCATCACAGCTGCCGTTAATGTTTTAAATACAAAGGAGATTGCCGAAAAATCAAACACGGTGAATTTATTTTTCTCTGGACTGTTTGGCTTGATTCACGGACTCGGATTTTCGAATTACTTCCGCTTAATGATCGGACAGGAAGAAGACAAACTCATGCCGCTAATTGAGTTCGCTCTGGGAATTGAACTGGCTCAAATTATCATTGTCATATCGATTTTAATATTGGGTTATCTATTAAAAGGATTCGCTCGCGTAGGCAATCGCGACTGGGTAATAGTGACTTCATCCATAGTCATCGGATTTGCCATTCAGATGATGATGGAAAGGGTATTTTGGTAAAAAATTAACTCTGAATAGGGTAAAACTTTTTACATTCGCTAAATGACCAGTGAAAAGCAATTAAAATATGATCGCGCCTACCTAAAAATGGCTTATGAATGGGGTAAATTATCTCATTGCCAACGTAAGCAAGTCGGTGCCTTAATTGTGAAAGGTCGAATGATTATTTCAGATGGATTCAATGGAACACCATCTGGATTTGACAATTGTTGTGAAGATGAACATGGGGTGACCAAATGGGAGGTTTTGCACGCGGAAGCAAATGCCATTTTAAAAGTGGCTTCTTCAACCCAATCGTGCCAAGGAGCAACCTTGTATATCACTTTATCCCCTTGCAAAGAATGTAGCAAATTGGTGCATCAAGCGGGAATTAAAAGAGTAGTATATGCGAATGCTTACAAAGACGCTTCTGGTTTGGAATTTTTGAAGAAGGCTGGTGTTGAACTAACGTATTTACCCTATGAATAAAAACAATTTTCCCATATATTTTGCCATCGCCATGGTGATTGGACTTCTGATTGGATTCTCTTTTTCAGGAGTGAGTAGCAAACCTTTATCACTAAAAAAAAGAGCCTCTCAAGAGCAAAAAATCAAACGTTTGATCAACTTTATCGAGCGCGATTATGTAGATAAGGTTGACACCGATGAATTATTGGATGGGGCCATTGCCCAAATCTTAGGGAAATTAGATCCACACTCTGTATACATTCCGAAAGAGAATCTTCAAGCCGTTCAAGAGAATCTTCAAGGAAATTTTGTCGGTATTGGTGTGCAATTCCGAATGATTCGAGATAGTATCACAGTTATTCAGCCAATCAAAGGCGGTCCAAGTATCAAAGCGGGTATCAAAGCAGGTGATCGTATTTTAATGGCAGACGCAGATACCCTTCACGGCAAGCGTTTGAGCAGCAATGCCATACCAAAATATCTCAAAGGAAAGCCTTTTACCAAAGTAAACCTTCAAGTGTATCGAAAAACCAACGATTCTCTATTCAAGGTCGAATTAACAAGAGACAAAGTAAATATCAAAAGTGTTGATTTGTCTTACATGATTAATGATGATTTGGGCTATATCAAAGTTGATCGATTTGCGAGAAATACCTATTCAGAATTTAGAAGAGCCTTGCGAAGCCTCATTAACAATGGGATGGAGAGTCTTGTACTGGATTTAAGAGGAAATGGCGGAGGATACATTGACATGGCTACCGACATGCTCGACGAATTCTTGAAAGACCGCACCCTCATGGTGTACACCAAAAACAACAAAGGATTTACGGAAAGATCCTATGCCACCGATAAAGGTCTATTTGAAAACGGTCATGTTTATGTTTTGATTGATGAAAATTCTGCCTCAGCTTCAGAAATTGTTGCTGGCGCACTTCAAGACAATGACAAAGGAACAATAGTAGGACGACGTTCGTTTGGTAAAGGATTGGTGCAAATTGAAATGGATTTAGGTGACGGTTCTGCAGTACGGTTGACCACTGCAAGATATTACACTCCGACGGGTAGATCCATTCAAAAGCCCTATACCAAAGGTGATAAAAAAGAGTACTATCAAGACTACCAACAGCGATTGCGAAGCGGTGAATTACTGAATAAAGACAGCATTCCTTTTGTAGATTCACTGCAATACAAAACGCCAAAAGGTAAAACTGTATATGGCGGTGGCGGCATCATTCCGGATGTATTTGTACCAATTGATACCACCTCCTATATGGCGAATTATTACTTCAATTCCATCAACAATTTTGCCTTCAATTACGTAGATAACAATCGAAATCAAATGAAGAAATGGAAGGTTGACGAATTCGTTTCAGAATTTGATACCGATGAAGAAGTTTTTGACTCCTACCTACAGTCTATCAAGGATATTGCAAGACCAAGCACCCGCAATCAATACAACATCAAAAAGTATTTGAAAGCATCCATTGCCAATGTACTTTTTGGGGATGTTGGCTTTTACCGCATCATTCATCAAGACGATAAAATGCTGCAAAAGGTCTTGGAGTTGGATTCTAAATAGGAATACTGTTTCTTTGCAGGGATGATTGAGCTAAAAACATCTGAAAACAAACGAATTTACTTTGCTTCCGATCAACATTTAGGAGCTCCAACTCCTGAAAAAAGTATGCCTCGTGAGAAAAAATTTGTAGCCTGGTTGGATCAAATTAAAGACGATGCCGAAGCCATCTTTTTACTTGGCGATTTGTTCGATTTTTGGTTCGAATACAAAAAAGTAGTTCCCAAAGGTTTTATTCGTGTTCTCGGAAAACTAGCCGAAATTACAGATAGCGGGATTCCCGTTTACTTCTTTGTTGGCAACCACGATTTGTGGATGAAAGACTACCTCACTTCCGAAATCAACCTAAAAGTGTTTCACAATCCGGAAGTTTTTCAAATAGATAATAAAAAGCTATTCATCGGTCATGGCGACGGTTTAGGTCCTGATGACAAGGGCTACAAACGCATGAAAAAGGTATTTACTTTTCCGCTTTTTCAATGGTTGTTCAAATGGTTTCATCCGGATTTAGGAGTGTCGCTTGGACAGTATCTATCGGTAAAAAACAAACTTATTTCTGGGGAAGAAGACGCCAAATTTTTAGGCAACGATAAAGAGTGGTTGGTGCAATACAGCAAGCGAAAATTAGAGAGCGAACACTTCGATTATTTTGTGTTTGGTCACAGACATCTCCCTCTTGAAATTCCACTTTCAGAAAACAGTACCTATTTCAATCTCGGTGACTGGATTACCCAGTACCGTTACGGAGTTCTAAATAATGGAAAATTTGAACTCTTAAAATTTGATTAAAGCCTTGTCATTGCTGGTAAAAACGAATGACGTTTAACCTTGCTTTAACAAATTTATTTTGCTAAAATTGTAG
>CAYFJL010000029.1:0-23074 GCA_964343335.1 uncultured Polaribacter sp.
GGAAAAATGAAAGAGCGCATGGAAAAAGGACAAAAAAGACGCATGATGAAACGTTGGATGAACGACAACGACGACAGAAGATAACGAACAAAAAGAATTATTTGGATTGATTGTAAAGCCTGATTTTGATTTTCAAAATCGGGCTTTTCTTATTTAAACCAACTCGAATACTTTACATAATTATTGGCAATGCGATCAATCTCTCCCGAGATCAACTCTTGAGAAATATCCTTCACCTTTTTAGCGGGCACACCTGCATAAATGCTTCCTGCCTCCACTCTCGTATTCTTTGTAACCACAGCTCCTGCAGCAATAATCGAATTACTTTCTACAACACAATCGTCCATGATAATCGAGCCCATACCTACCAAAACATTATCATGAATGGTACAGCCGTGTACAATGGCATTATGACCAATGGAAACATTATTTCCAATGGTGGTTGGCGACTTTTGATAGGTCGCATGAATCACAGCACCATCTTGAACATTCACCTTATCACCCATCTTGATGAAGTGTACATCCCCTCGAATTACTGCATTAAACCAAACACTGCATTCTTTTCCCATACTTACTTCTCCTACGATGGTGGCATTATCGGCAACAAAGCAATCATTGGGAATTTGAGGGTGTTTGTCTTGAACTGGAAGGATGATCGGCATGGTCTAAATTTTTATTAAAAGTAATCGGTTTTATTGGTGTTTCCAATTTTGGCTTAATAATTGTTTTATAGCTAGCATCTTAAAACAATCATCATGAAAAAACTACTCATCATCGCTCTTTTTTTAAGTGCATCGACACTCCTTGCGAATCCGAATCAACCAGAAAAAAAGAAAGGTCAAACTATAAAAGTTGCCCTATTACTGGATACCAGCAATAGCATGGACGGACTTATCAATCAAGCAAAAGCCCAGCTTTGGGAAATCGTGAATGAACTATCGTATGCCAAATACGGAATTCAAAAACCAAATTTGGAAATTGCTTTGTATGAATATGGGAACTCAAATTTACCCATGGAAGAGGGATACATCCGTCAAGTACTTCAATTCAGTAATGATCTCGATGAAATTTCAGAAAAACTATTTTCTTTAAAGACCAATGGAGGTCAGGAATACTGCGGACAAGTAATTCAAACTTCTCTCAATGAACTTAGCTGGGGAAAGAATAAAAATGATTTACGTCTTTTATTTATTGCCGGCAACGAACCTTTTACCCAAGGAAAAATGAACTTTCAAGAGGCCATTGCCAATGCGAAGGAAAAAGATGTGATTGTAAATACCATTTTCTGTGGGGCCTATCAAAACGGAATTTCAGGTAAATGGAAAGAAGGTGCTGATTTAGGTGGTGGCGATTATATGACGATTAACCAGAATAAAAAAGTAATTCATATCGTAACCCCTTACGATACTGATATTCTTATTTTGAATAAAAAATTAAATGCGACTTATATTTTCTTTGGGTCTCGCGGTTCGGAGAAATATGCCACCCAAAAACGACAAGATGAAAATGCCGAAAGTTTGGAAGCACCTGTGGCTGTGAAAAGAACGATTACCAAAGGATCTCGTTTGTATGATAACTCGAATTGGGATTTGGTGGATGCGGTAAAAAAAGGACGAGTTGATTTTAAAAAACTGGACAAATCCAAGTTACCAAAATCCCTTAGAAATTTATCAACCGTGGAACTTAAGAAACTGGTAGCAGCGAAAACCAAAGAAAGAGCAGCTATTCAAAAACAAATCAGAGAATTGGATAAAAAACGAAGAGCTTTTGTGCGAGAAAAACAAAAGAATTCTGTCAAAAAAGATGAATTGAATAGTGTGATGATTCAGGCCATCAAACGCCAAGCAAAAGCCAAAAATTATTCATGGTAGTATTCAAATAAAAAAGAGACCAAATGGTCTCTTTTTTATTTTATCTTCAATACTTGTCCGATAGAAATCGTATTGTTTTTCAATCGGTTTAAGCGTTTTAATTCTTTTACGGTTAATCCGTAACGCCTTGATATTGAGTAAAGCGTATCTCCCTTTCTTACCTTATAATTTTTAGGACCCGACTTTTTCTTTCGTTTTTTAACAATTACAGGCTCTTTGGATTCTACATATTTGAAGTTCTTCTTTTTAACATCATCAAACTTATGAAGCTCGTAATTTTCTATTAGACTGATGAGTTTTTTAGGGTATCTAGGGTCCGTTGCATAACCTGCTTTTTTCAATCCCTTTGCCCATTTCTTATAATTTTTAATTCCGTAAGAAAACAGAAATGCATAACGTCTTCTTTGTGTTAAGAATAAGGAATGATCTTTATAAGAAGATTCTACGTATTGGTACTTTCGGAAACATTCTCCTTTTTCATCATCGTCATGATACACCCGAGCGCCTCGCCAGGTGGTGTGACATTTAATTCCGAAGTGATTTTTTGATTTTGAAGCCAATTGACTTCTTCCACTACCCGATTCTAGAATTCCTTGTGCCAAAGTGATACTAGCCGGAATCTTATATTTATGCATCTCTCTAACAGCCAGAGGTGCATACTTTTTGATATAACTTAAGGTGTACTTATTGAATTTACGACCTGTTTTCTCAAGCTTTTTAATGTGCTTTTGCTGATCTACCGAAGGCAGTTTTACGGGCCTTGGTTCTACCTGTACTTTCTTAACTGGTTTACTTTTTTGTTTTTTAACTTTTCTTGCCGAACCACAGCTGGCTAAAAACAAAACCGATAAAAAATAAAGTAGTAGTCTTAGCTTCATTATTCAATTCGTATTTCTTGTTGCTTTCTTTCTAATCTCTTATTAAAACCATCAATTCCTTGCAATCCACCTGTGTGAATGGCTAAAATCTTAGATCCTTTCTCGAAAGCGTCGTTTTTTATCATCTCAAAAATACCATAAAGCATTTTACCTGTATATATTGGATCCAAAGGAATTTGAAAATTCTTCTTAAAATCATTGATAAAACGTATCAAATCAAGGTTATATTTTGCATATCCTCCAAAATGATACTCGGTAATCAATTTCCAATTCGTCTTTTGCCCGATATATGGTTTCACTTCATCAACTAAAAAATCACCTTTCAAGGCGGGAAAACCCAATATTGTTTGGTGTTCTTTAGAAGCATTAATCAATCCCGAAAACGTTCCTCCAGTGCCAACACAAGAGCAGATGTAATTGAACTCGGAATCCCTATTCGTCAAAATTTCTTGACATCCTTTCACGGCCAAATCATTGGTTCCTCCCTCAGGAATTACATAGAAGCTTCCAAATTTACTTTTCAATGCATCCAAAAAATCCGATTCCATTTTTTTTCGATACAAGTCCCTTGAAATAAACTCCAATTCCATTCCAGTTTCAAGAGCTTTTCTTAGCGTTGTATTAGTTTTGATAACTTGTTCGAATTCGTTTTTCAATTCATCACCCCGGATCACACCAACCGATTGAAATCCCATCATGTTTGCAGCTACAGCAGTTGCTAAAATATGATTGGAATAAGCGCCTCCAAAGGTCACTACTCGATTGAATCCTTTCTTTCTTGCTTCTAAAAGATTGTATTTTAATTTTCGAAATTTATTTCCTGAAACTTCAGGATGAATCTGATCTTCTCTTTTAATGCAAAGGGAAATCTCTTTTTCGTAAAGCAAATCAGCATGAACCCATTGGTTCTCGGAATGAAGAATCTGATTGAAAAAATATTGTGATGCTTCCGGCACGAAACAAAAATAACCATAAATAATTGTTATCACAGGTTATTGACTTGTATCCAATAATACTAGACATTTGTTTTTCATGTCAGGCAACTCTTTCAAATTCGCAGTCAGTCTCTTTTTTACTTGTTGGGCTTTTAGTCTTCCAAGTTGGGCTCAGACTCCTACAGCCAGTGACGACCGAGTAAATGCTGCTCAAAATGGACCATCCATTGAGATTCGCGTACTAAATAACGATAGTTTCGGACCAGACGGCCCCAATGATGATCATTCACTAACTTTTACCAACGGAAGTAAGGCCAGCGCTAGCGCAAATGGAGCGACCATAGAAGTTGACAATAATGGTACTCCCACTATTTATGACGATGATTTTATTCGTTATATACCTTCCAAAACATTTATTGGCGAGGATTCCTTTACCTATGTGATTACCGACGCTGATGGAGATGCTGATCGCGCCGATGTGACCATTACTGTTACTTCTTCCTATCAATCTTTTACGGAATATATTGAAGAATTTGACAATCCAGGAGAACCTCAGGGACCTTCTGCTGGACACTATTGGAATTATTTTAATGATATTTATCCAGATCAAGATAACTGGAATGAAATCATCCCTGGTGATGGTTACGCCTACCTAACTGTTGATCCTGATATTACAAATGATACCGATGCCACCAATCCATACCAAACCTTAGTTTTCGGAAAAGTCGGTGAAGGAAATCGAATCGAGGTCCGTATGAAAGGTGCTATAGTTGACGGAGGCTTGGTTTGTTTCCTATTTACCTATGCAGAAATCGGAGATACCTTTAATGAGGTTGATATTGAACTTGTTGCTAATGACGCCAATGGAACTGATCCTGGTCATCAGGTTCATCCACCGAATGGATGGACAGATGCACGATTCAATACCTGGAGAGACGCCAGCACAACCACCTTTTTACCCATATCCAGTACTTTTCATCCCATTGTAGATTCGAACAAAGAAAAAGTCTCATTATTAGATGACGAGTTCCACACCTATACCATAGATTGGGCAGCAAATCAGGTTGATTTTTACATTGACGATGTGCTTCAAGAGTCTTTTAATACCAATGTGGCAAAAGGAATGTCTGAAGTAATTATTGGTTTTCGAAATTTGGTGTGGGCAGGAGACTTTAACTGGACAGGAACGCATACATTAATCATTGATTACTTCAAAGTGCAATCTTTAGCGACCTTATCTACCGAGGAAAGCGCTTTAATGAAGAAACCCAAAATCCAGATTTTTCCAAATCCAGCTTCTCAAGAAATACAACTAATTGCTAATGGAGGTATCCAAATTGAAAAAATAGAGATTCGAAATGTTCTAGGCAAAACGATCGAAACTCTCATTGGAAATCAGAAACGGATTGATATTTCTAAGTTGTCAAAAGGGATGTATTTCCTGACCACACAACTTTCAGACGGAAGAAAGGAAACCTCAAAAATCATTAAAAACTAATTCAATGTGACCAATGTCACATTTTAGCACTCCATAAATCAATACCTTTAAACTTGTGGACTAACTCCTGTTTAATCTATTGATAAAATGAAAAGTCAGCCTCTTTATATTTTTCTTTTCACATTTTTTCTTTCAACCGTTTTTTACGGTCAAGTTTCGTATTTCGAAGATTTTTTAGAACCCGGGAGACCCTATACGGCTCCGACCAATTGGTATTGGAAATTCAAAAATCATATTTATCCCAAACAAAACAACTGGAAGAAATTCATTCCCGGTGATGGTTTTGCTTATATCACAGTAGATGCTCACAAAAAAAATGACAAAGACAAATCCTATCCCTATCAATCTTTAATTTTCGGAAAGGTAGCAGAAAATCATCGTATTGAAGTTCGCATGAAAGGCGCAGTGGTTGACGGCGGATTAGTAGGATTCCTGTTTACTTATAATGAATTTGGAAAGAAGTTTAATGAGGTAGATATTGAATTGGTTGCTCGTGATCAAAAAGTAAAAAACCATCCTACATTGCCTCCAAACGGATGGACAGATGCAAGATTTAATACTTGGCAGAATGCGAATATCTATACCTATCTTCCTGTTTCACAATCCTCAAAACCTATTGTAAATGCCTACAAGGAAAAAGTTTCCCATATCGATGACAAGTTTCATACCTATACCATCGATTGGCGTGCAGATCAAGTTGACTTCTTTATTGATGGAGTTTGGCAAGAATCTTTTACTGGTTTTGTTGCGCGCGAAAAATCAGAGGTAATTATTGGGTTTAGAGCCCTCCCGTGGGCTGGAAAATTTAAATGGAAAGGAAAACATCAACTTGTTATTGATTATCTAAAAATTGAACCCCTGAAAACCCTATATCATGAATCTAAGAATGTATTGAACTCATTGCATTTTCTTTACATTTATGATGATGAAACAGATATGCTTTACTTAAAAGAAAATGAATTCTACAAAGTAAAAAGTATCGAACTCCAGAATATTCACAAACAAAAAATCATGCATCTCCATATTCGTAAGGATAAAATTAATTTGTCTTCCTTACCAAATGGTGTTTATTTCTTGAATTTGGTTTTTGAAGATGGCAGCATACTTCAAAAGAAAATAGTAAAACGATGAAACAATCTATAACTTCAAAACTCTACCGGTATTTGGGAGAATTCGTTTATGGAGGAATCGACGGAACCATTACCACCTTTGCCGTGGTTGCAGGATCCGTTGGTGCGGGTTTAGAGAGTAATGTGATTGTAATTCTGGGGATAGCAAACCTTTTGGCAGACGGATTTGCCATGTCAATTGGGGCTTACCTTTCGGCAAGCTCTGAGCAAGACAAAGGTCTTTCAGGCAATAAGGAAAAATCACCCATTTTCATAGGCCTCTCCACCTATGTCTCTTTCTTAATCATGGGATTTATCCCTATTTTAATTTACGTGGTTGATTTAATAAATTCTATTGAAAGTAATTTATTCGTGATTTCATCAATCCTTACCGGAGTGGTTTTTATCATTATTGGAGCCCTGAAGTCCTATGTTACCAAGACAAGTTTTATCAAGGGAATTTTACAAACCTTAATATTAGGCACTATCGCTGCTTTTGTTGCTTACTATGTAGGGGACATTTTGGAACAGATAATCAATGGATCTTAGAAGTTGGTAATCTCTTCTTCTACCGATTCCCACTCCTCCATCAACTCGTCCATTTTTCTTTTTTTGGCCTTGTAATCTTCAAAGAAATTGGGTTGTGAAGAAAGCTCGTCATAATTTTGAGCTAATGCCAAATCTATGGTTTCAATTTCCTCTTCTAAATCGCTGATTTGTGTTTCAATTTTAGACAACCGGTTTTTAAGCTTTCTGAGCGCTTTTTCCTGCTCTTTAGAAAGTTGGTGCGAGGATTTCGCTTTTTCTTCTTTTTGAGAAGCAACAACGGTTCTCTTTTCGGCTTCTCGTAGGCTCTCCATTTTGTGTTCTTCAAGGAAGTAGTCAATATCCCCAAGATATTCTTTTATGACACGGTCTTTAAATCCGTATACGGTAGTGGCCAATCCTTGTAAGAACTCACGATCATGCGAAACAATGATCAAGGTTCCGTCAAAACTCTGAAGGGCTTTTTTAAGAACGTTTTTCGAGGCAATGTCCAAATGGTTCGTGGGCTCATCAAGAATTAGAACGTTGAAAGGCTGTAGTAATAACTTACACAATGCCAAGCGGTTTCGTTCTCCACCAGAAAGCACTTTCGCTTTTTTATCTACGGCTTCTCCACCAAACAAAAAAGCTCCGAGCATATCGCGAACTTTCATTCGGTTGGTATCCATCGCCGCATCTTCCATGATTTCCAAAACGGTCTTATTAGGGGGAAGGTATTCCGACTGGTTTTGGGCGAAATAGCCCAATTCTACATTGTGACCCGGTTTCAGGTGACCTTCAAAAGGAATTTCCCCTACCATGATTTTTGCTAGGGTAGATTTACCTTGCCCATTTTGACCAACAAAGGCAATTTTTGAATTTCGTTCAATCAGTAAATCAACATTTTCAAGAACCGATTTATCGCCATAATTCTTAGACACATTCTCAGCCTCGAAAACAATCTTTCCAGGTTCTTTGGATTTTGTAAAACGAATATTCATGACCGCATTGTCTTCTTCATCAACCTCAATGCGTTCTACCTTCTCTAGTTTTTTAATCAACGATTGCGCCATTGAAGCCTTGCTAGCTTTGGCACGAAACTTTTCAATCAACTTCTCGGTATGCTCAATTTGTTTCTGTTGATTTTTCTGGGTCTGTAATTGCTTCTCTTTGATTTCAGCCCTCAAGGCCAAAAACTCTGTGTATGGCTTTTTGTAATCGTAAATTCTACCCAAGGATATCTCAATAGTTCTGTTTGTTACGTTGTCCAAGAACATCTTGTCGTGAGAGACCAAAACAATGGCCCCAGCGTAGTTCTTCAAGAAATTCTCTAACCAAATAATGGATTCGATATCCAAGTGGTTGGTGGGCTCATCTAGCAGTAAAATATCATTGTTTTGAAGCAGCAATTTTGCCAATTCGATGCGCATTCGCCATCCCCCTGAAAAAGTATCTGTCAACTTATCAAAATCCTCTCTTTGAAATCCTAGGCCTTGAAGTATTTTTTCAGTGTCGCCTTTGTAATTATATCCACCAAGTAGCTCGTATCTTTCTGTTTTTTCGGTGAGATCTATGATAAGCTTGCTATAACCATCACTTTCGTAATCCGTTCTTTCTAACAATTCGGCATTGATTTCTTCCAACTCCTTCTCAATCCTTTTGATTTCTTCAAAAGCTTGGTAGGCTTCTTCCAATATGGTTCGACCGTGAACAAAATCGATATCCTGTCGCAAAAATCCAATTTTCACATCCTTGTCAAAAGCAAGATCTCCAGCACTCGGTTCAATGTCTTTAGAAAGCAATTTTAATAAGGTGGATTTTCCAGCTCCATTCTTTCCAATAAGGCCGATACGATCGCCCTTATTTAATTTAAAAGTAATGCCTGAGAAAAGGTCAGTTCCCATAAAGGAAACCGTTAAATTGTGTACGTTTAACATGAAAGTAATAATTGTTACTTTGTCGAATGTCGAATTCGACTAACTTTGCAAAAGTAGCCAAATTTAATTCTAAAAAATGCTAAAAAAAGGAACCAAGCTTTTCAGTATTTTCAAAGGAAAATGTCCACGATGTCACGAAGGCGCTTTCTTTAAAAATAAATTCACTTTACATCCAACGAGAGTGACTGAATTGCATGAAAGATGCAATAAATGCGACTTAAAATACATGATTGAACCTTCTTTCTTTTATGGGGCCATGTATGTAAATTACGGCTTAACTGTTGCCATTGCAGTTTCGAGTTTTATTATTGCTAGAGTTTTTGTTGGCGCAGAACTATTGACAAGCTTTTTGGTTGTTTTTATTGCCTTATTGGCTTTTGCACCGTTCGGATTGCGATTGTCTAGAACTATCTGGATCAATATGTTTATCAGCTACAAAAAACCCGAGGAAATAGAAGGTGCTAAAAACGACTGATGTCAATCTCGGCATCTAATGGAGTCCCCAATTCAATGTGATCTATCAATTGTTTGGAAACCGTTGGGGCAATCATTACCCCTCGCGTGCCTAATCCGTTTAAAATAGCCACATTGTTATGTTCTGGATGAACTCCTACCAATGGCCTTCTATCCTTTACAGTAGGTCGAACTCCGGCTCTATGATTGATAATTGTATATGGAACCGAAATTACTTTCTTCAGTTTTTCGATGAGTTCTGACTTGCCTTCTTCGGTGGGATCAGAGGATTTATCGGTCCTATTAAAAGTAGCTCCTACTTTGTAGCGATGGTTTCCAAGCGGCAAGACAAAAATGGTTGACTTCACTTGAAAATCAATACCGAGTTCAGGAGCCTCAATAATCAGTACTTCTCCTTTGGTTCCATTGAGTGGTAAATGTCTGAAATACGGATTTTTAGTAATTCCATATCCTTCACAAAAAACAATTTTATCCGCTTGAATATCTTGATAAAGGATTCCGTCTTTCAATTCCAATTGATCATATTCAAAGGCTTCAAAGCGGATTCGACCTGTTTCTTTCAAATACAATTGATAATGATCGAGTAATACATTCGTATCTATCCATCCAGTGTTTCGAACATTACCAAATCCGAATTCAGATATCACGCCTCCATACGAATCTTTGTCTAACTTCGGATCCAAATAATTTTGAAGTCGAGGCTTGTCGGTTGCTGTGAACCAATTATTTTCATCTTCGATGGATTTAAATACCTTTTTGGTCAGAACTGGAAAATCCAATTTGATTTGTAGTTTGTCCTCTATTTGCCGATAAAAAGGTAGTGCCAATTCAATTTGTTCTGAGCCATTCCAAACCGGTGTAAAACGCTTTAAAATAACCGGATTATAGGCGCCGGCTGCGGTGCGAGAAGAATGTTGTGATTCATCATCAAAAACAACAAACGATTTATTTATTGCCTCCAATCGTTCCGCTAAAGCAATTCCAGCTAAGCCCAAACCAACGATGATGTAATCGACTTTCATAGGGTAAATCTAAAGCAAAAAAAAGCGTTCTAGAACTAGAACGCTTAAAATATTTTTGGGTGGATTTAGTAATTCCACATATCCATTTCCTTGTTTCGAATGCTTTCCTTG
The DNA here is from genome assembly GCA_964343335.1 of uncultured Polaribacter sp. Lineage (GTDB taxonomy): Bacteria > Bacteroidota > Bacteroidia > Flavobacteriales > Flavobacteriaceae > Polaribacter. Next base: position 10,361 of record CAYFJL010000029.1, read on the forward strand.
ATCTTGTTAGCTTCTAACAATTGGAACAAGGAATTGCCTCGTACATAATCGGAGATCCCTCTATTTCCATAGATGTTCTCTTCACGAACCACAACGGCACTAAAACGTCTGGCATTTAATAGGTGATCAAATGAAATAGGTTGCGTTGCATTCTGCGGATTAAAGACTTTTGCTTCGTGCAAAACCTCTCTTGCTCCTGGGAAGAACACCCAGAAAAGCTCGTACAATTCTTCGTCTTCAATGTCTTGAACACCTAATGTTTGAACGTCTTTACCCATAGGTGCTAATCCAAGCATTCTGTATTTCAATTCACCTTGACGCTTATCAAAGTACCACATTCCTTTGATCATGTAGCCTTCTACATCTTGCGTTTGAATTCTAAAGGTATCTTTATAACCACTCTCTTCGCGGATGTTTACCAAACGAGAATCGATATCCGCCTGGGTGATTTTTGAAGAAAAATAAGAATCGGAATAGACCTCTTCAATCTTACCTTTCTTGATTCCTTTGATTAAAGTATCAAACAATGATCTTCTCCCTGAGCCGATGTTGGTCGTATCGATTGGAAAATAGTATGGTAGGTTTATTTTTTGGTTCAAGTCGATAAATTCCCAAACCACTTTAGACCACATCACATCTCTTTCACTCACGTATCCATAAGGAAGCGGTCCATTCTTATCAACTGTCAATTCCTCTGCAGATTTCGCATTGATTTGTTGCGCAGACTTTGCATTTAAAATATTGGCTTGTCCATTTACAAAACCTGTTATGAACAGCGCAAATAAAAACAATAAACCATTTTTAACCATAATATCTTTTTTAGTTCGTTAACTCGATGTTAACTGGTAATACCTTTTTCAATTTATACGAAGTGTTGTTAGAAACAACGGCTTTGATATCGTAAATATTAATTATATCGCCTCTTCTAGCCTTTTGCAAAGCTCTTTTGGCTTTAGCATTTAAACTCGTTCCGTTTACAATTATTGTCAATTGACCTGGAACTTTTACCTTAAAGCTTTGAACTTTTAATTTCAAATCAAACGCGAAATCTGGCAATGCCGCCCCAATTGGCGTATTTGACAATCCGGATTTTGGCATTCTAACCGTACCAAATTGGTTACGTACTGTACCCATGGCAGGCGGAATATCTTTGATTCTAAATGTTTTTGTTGAAGTAACTGTTTTACCACTGCTTAAACGAGCGCTTACATTAACCGTAAGGTTGTTCGCACTTCCTGGTCTAGCAATAAATTTACCACCTGAACCTGTTAAGGTTCCTCCAGTTGCAGATACCTTTAAATTGTTGGCTCCAACTCCAGGTAAAGAAACTGAAATTGGGTTGTCCAATCCGCGATATACCACGTTCATCTTGTCGGCAGATACCACAGCACTATTGGGTTCTGGAATTACAGAATACGTCGTTTCAAATGGCACTTCTACTGTTTCTCCGTTTTCTGTAAATGAAATTGTACCCTTGATATCATGCGGACCAACATTACCTGCAGGCATGTCTAGGATTACCTGACCATCCTTAATGTTCGTGTAATCACGACCGTTTAATACCACCTTATCTGGAACCATGGTTGCATCGTATCTACCTAAAACAATCTTACCTGTTACACGCTCTCCAGCAAAATAAGCAGTCTTGTCTAAAGCAGGAATTCCTTTATAGTTCGATAAAGACACCTGGCTCTTCAATTCACCTTGCAATAAGGTAGCCAAAACATCACTTTCAGTGTTGATGATGTTCGCTTGAATCTGTGTCAAGTTTGTTAAGGAAGCTACCAATGGAAATCCTTTGTAACGATAATCCAACCAATCAATCATTTTACCATCCTTATTTTCGTGTTGGTCGGTGTTAAATCGATTGACTACAATATTTTCCAAATCTTTAAAATCACCACCCAAAGCAGCTACTACTTCAGTTCGGTAATTGTTCATTTTGTCAACAAATTCCTGTCCTTCTGGTTTTAATCCATCTCCTCTAAAGAAGTATTCATCCAAAAAATCTGGTTTGTCCATGGTTGTATACTCTTTAGGATCTTCTACATCCGCAGTCATTTTGGACTTTAAATCTTCTAAATAAGAGTAAAAATCTGAGGATAGGGCTTTTATTTTATCTGCCTTTTGCTTTAAGGGAGCATATTTAGCAGGCTGTTCTTGTGCTTGAGTAGCAAGGCCTTCATAAGCTGCCGTGTTCTTCACACTGGTAGACGTATTACTGACCTTCAATTCTTCTGTCAATAATCCAAATGCAGATAAAACCTCTTTATCCATGTTCATTGCCAACATAGCAATGAAAACCAGATACATAAGGTTAATCATTTTCTGCCTTGGAGATATTTTTCCTGACGATGCCATTTAATCTATTCTTTTAACTATTAAACTTACTTCTATTATCTGTTGGTCATTGCAGAAAGCATTCCACCATACACTCCATTTAATGAAGATAAGTTTTTCGCTAATGAATCCATTTGTTCTTTTAATCGCTCGGTGTTTTCAACCACAGAAGCGTTTAAATCAGCTTGCTTAGAAGCATTCTCCATTTGAGTTTGGTATAGAGAATTTAAAGATTCCATATTTACAGCTGCTAAAGAAACTTGCTCGTTGTATTTGTTTGTTGAAGAAATTGATTCTGAGGCAGCGCTTAAACCTTCTGCAGCACCTTGAAAATTCTTCATGCTTGCTCCTAGGCTTTGCATTAGGTCGGCATCAATGTTTGCTTCAGCTAATAGGTTGTCTAATTTTTGAGACAATAATCCCTGAGAGGTTTCAGTTCCGATGCCGTCTTCTCCTAATTCAGGATATACTTTTGTCCAATCTAATTCGTCTTCGATAGGTTCAAAGGCAGAAATTGCGAATACTACTGCTTCAACGATCATCCCTAAGGTAAGGATTTCAGAACCGTAGTCCCAGTGCTGAATTTTAAATAATGCTCCAACAATTACTACTGCTGCTCCAAGCCCGTAGGCCATATTAAACAATTTCTTTGATGATTTCGACTGTGCCATTTTTTAAATTTGAATTAATAATTATTTGTTTGTAGTTCCGATGTAATCTTGTACAGTTCTAAAGCCAATATAACTTCTTGCTGAATCTGCATATTCGTAGTCCCTTGAGCTCACTTCTAAGAAATAAGCTACATCCTTCCAAGAACCCCCTCTAATTATTTTGCGCTGATTGCTTCTATCTTCTACATTCGGATTCATAGTTGATCCCATGTAGTACGATGATAAGTTGTAAGCAGAATTTGTCCATTCAGAAACGTTTCCTGCCATATTGTATAATCCGAAGTCATTTGCATTGAAAGATTTTGCTTCCATGGTATACAAAGCTCCATCAACTGCGTAATTTCCTCTTACTGGTTTGAAGTTGGCTAAGAAACACCCTCTATCACTCGTAGTACTTCCTGTACCCCAAGGATAGGTTGTGAACTCCAATCCGCCTCTCGCTGCATACTCCCATTCTGCTTCCGTGGGTAATCTAAAATTAGGAACTTGAACAGCATTTCTTTTACCGCGTAGATAATCGTTTTTCTTTTTGGTTCTCCAGTTACAAAATGCGTTTGCTTGACCCCAAGTAACACCTACTACTGGATATTCACCATACGATTGATGGTAGAAATAATCTTGGTGCATTGGATCATTGTACGAATAATTGAAGTCCTTTACCCAAACCGTTGTATCTGGATACACATTCAACATTTCTGTTTGAACGAAGTTTTTACGCTTTCCTCCCTTTCTCGCTGCCATATCTCTATCAAACCAAGAGTATCGATAGTTTAATAAGCTTGTTTTGAAAGTTCTGATTCCGTCCACAGCATCCTCTTTGCTAATAAATAATGAATCCATCACTTCCACATAATCGGCATCTGGAAATTCTTGCTTTTCCCAAATAATTTCTGGCTGCCAGTTTAAAGGTTTGATGGTATCAAATTGATAATAGTTTTCGTACATGTACTTATCATAGGCCGATAAGTTTGCCGTATCTGAAACCTTGAAAGCAAATTCGTGAATTCCGCCAGATAGACCATCTCCATTTGGATTCGGATCGGTTCCTAATGCCGCAAATTCTTGCTGGTAAGCCAAACGGGTTCTTACAATCGAATCTCTCACCCAATTCACAAATTCTTTGTATTCGTTATTGGTAATTTCTGTTTCGTCCATGAAGTATGGTCTAACAGTTACCGTTTTAGGAGGTGTATTTAAATTTCCAAGTAAGTCTTCGTCTTGTTTACCCATAGTAAAAGAACCTCCAGGAATTAAAACCATTCCGTAAGGTTTTTCTGAAAACCACTTCTTCTTGGCCTTTACTCCTACTAATTCTCCTCTATCATTTGAGCCACAGCTGTAAAATAATGTTAGTACTAGTGCTAATAGTGCTACTTTTTTCATATGATAAGCGCCTTTACTATAAAGTTTGTATTCCAATAATTTTGCTCGCTAAGATACAACCTTCTTATTGTTTATATTACTATAATTTCTATTTAAACCATTTTTCTCATGGCTTTATACCATCGATCAGGAATATTTTGATTCATTGCTTCTTCATAATCCCGATAAGTACATGGTATTAACGCATGCCTTTTGTATTTATTATTAGAGATAACATTTATCTCCATCCACCAACGGCCCGATTTATTGCTCTTGTAAAACACTACGGGTTCGTCATCTTCTAGGATCACTGTAAACTTTTGATAGTTCTCTTTGGTGGAAAAAGGATAGTCCTTCACTCGAAGATTTACCCCTTCTATAAAATACCACAACATCTGAGCAATTAACGCTGCTGTCTGATGGTTATTGTCGTATTTCGAATTGTATTCATAAATTCCAAATGAGCTCACCTTATCGCTCAATCCTGCATATCTAGAAATGGCACAAATTTCATCTCCAGAAAAACCATTTGGAGTTGCATTATTATTCCCTGGAGCATCACTTCTTCGGATGGCTCCCAAATCAATAGAGATGATGTCAGCATTTCGAAAAGCTGGCTCGATGGCTTCCAAATTTTTAGATACCCCCAATCGATAGCAGTCGAAATACATATTATCGAACAATTGTATTTCTTGAGGATCGTTGAAATAGGTTTGATACCCAACATTGCAATAATTGAAGAGATTATTTGGCTCTTGCATGATGATCTTACTCATGTATGATTGAGAGCTCAAATCGTCTTCGAGGGTACCCAGATCAAAACGATTGTCAACCACGGTAATGTTTACCGATTGCTCTAAGTCGTCATAGGCTCGATAGTTCACATAGGTTAATTCTTGACCACCACCCAAAACGATTGGGATGATGTTCTGCGATAAAAGATCTGAAACTGTATCCAACAAGGCGTAGTACGTATCCTCTGGTTTTTGACCTTTGGTAATATTACCTAAATCGGCAATTTTCAAGTTCCAAGAGCCTGGAAATAATTCGTAAAGCTTTTTTCTGATGAACTTCAAGTTATCACCCGTACCATAATTGTTGTCGGCATTGCGATCTTCTTGAACGCCAACAATGGCGATATTTACATCTTCTAAGTCTGGAAATCCTTCGTCTTTGGTATGGATGTCAACATAAGTCCCCAGCGAATTCGGAGATTTTAAAATGATCTGTGCAACAACAGCATCATCTACGGGGGATAGAAATTCTAAATCCATGTTCTTAAGAGAGAAGGTCTAATTTGGAATTATTTTTTCTTTTTTTTCGTTTTCGATTCTATCAAAGATACGGCATCTTCTTTAGAAAATTTTTCTATGTTGGTTGTTTTTGGTAATTCTACCTTTGTTTTTCCTTTGATCACTGAGAATCGACCCCATCTTGCCTTCTCTACGCGAATGCCCACGTCTTCAAAATTATAGATCAATTTCTCACGTTCTTTCTTCAGTTTATCCTCGATAAGTTCTTCCAAATCAGCCTGCGATAAATTATCGAAGTCATACTTTTTGTTCACATTAATGAACATGGAATTCCACTTGATAAATGGTCCGAATCGGCCCACCCCTTTCTGAATCGGCATGTCTTGATAAGTTCCAATTGGGGCATCTGCTTTTCGCTTTTTCTCAATCAATTCTACCGCGCGTTCTAAGTCAACCGTCATTGGATTTTCTCCTTTGTCTAAAGACACAAACATCTTTCCGAAACGAACGTATGGTCCATATCGTCCATTCGCAACAACGACTTCATCATCCTCATAAGTCCCAACTGTTTTTGGTAGTTTGAATAGATCCATCGCCTCTTCGTAGGTAATGGTATTCATGGTCTGCTCACCCTGTAAGCTGGCAAACTTTGGTTTTTCTTCATCGCTAGCTTCTCCTATCTGAACCATGGCTCCATATCGCCCTAAACGAACATAAACATTCTTTCCTGATTCAGGATCTACTCCTAACAATCTTTCTCCTTTTGCTCTTTCGGCATTTGCAGCAACGTCTTCAACTTTGTCATGGAATCCAGCATAGAATTCTTTAATCATTGAAAACCAGTCTTCTTTTCCGTCAGCGATTTCATCAAACTCCGACTCTACCTGTGCGGTGAATCCGAAATCCAATACTTTATCAAAATTCTCAACCAAGAAATCGTTCACAATGTTACCGATATCTGTCGGAACTAATTTTCCTTTATCCGAACCAACTCTTTCGGTTAATTCTTTTTCAGTCAAAGCACCTGATTGCAGTATAATTTGACTGTATTTTCGTTCTTTTCCTTCCACGGTTCCTTTCACCACATAGTCTCTTCGCTGGATGGTCGAAATAGTTGGCGCATAGGTAGAAGGTCTTCCGATACCCAATTCTTCCAAACGCTTAACTAAGGATGCTTCCGTGAATCGGTATGGTGGTTTGGTAAATCTTTGGGTTGCTGAAATGAATTCTGAAATTACTTCATCCTTCACCTTTAAATCGGGCAACATTCCGGCTTGTTCTTCTTCGTCGAAATCGGTTCCTTCTAAGTATACCTTTAAAAAACCGTCAAATCGAATCACCTCTCCGTTCGCTGCGAAGATGGTGCTGTTTTTATCATTTCCAATTTTAACCGTGGTACGTTCAAGCTTCGCATCACTCATTTGAGAGGCGATGGTTCGTTTCCAAATTAAGCTGTACAACCGATCTTGATCGTAATCAACCGAAATATCTTGATTGGCAATATTTGTCGGACGAATGGCCTCGTGCGCTTCTTGAGCTCCCTTAGCCTTAGTTGAAAAGTTTCTCGTCTTACTGTAATCCTCACCATAATTTTTAATGATGGCATCTTTTGCCTGATTGCGTGCCTCTTGAGAAAGGTTTACACTATCGGTTCTCATATAGGTAATCAATCCCGCTTCATACAAACGTTGCGCAACCATCATGGTTTTGGCAACTGGGAAACCTAATTTCCTTGAAGCCTCTTGTTGTAGTGTTGATGTGGTAAATGGCGCAGCTGGTTTCTTACTTGCCGGCTTTTTCTGCAATTCAGCAACAGAAAATAGAGCCTCTTTACAAGATTCTAATAGTGCAATTGCTTCTTCTTTGGATGCCAGGTTCTTGGTAAGTTTTGCTTTGAACTTAGCCCCTTCTGGTGTGGTAAATTCGGCATCAATTCGGTAAGAAGCCGTGGTCGTAAAAGCTTCGATTTCTCGCTCACGCTCCACAATCAATCGCACGGCAACTGATTGTACTCTACCTGCCGACAGACCTCCTTTTACCTTTCTCCATAATACTGGAGATAATTTATATCCAACCAATCGGTCCAACACACGACGTGCTTGTTGAGCATTGACTAAGTTGTAATTGATTTCACGCGGATTCTCAACGGCTTTTAAGATGGCATTTTTGGTAATCTCATGAAACACAATACGTTTGGTCTTCTCTTTTTCTAGTTTTAATTGTTCTGCCAAATGCCAAGCAATTGCTTCTCCTTCTCGATCCTCATCACTCGCTAACCAAACAACCTCTGCTTTTTTCGCTAGATCTTTTAATTTCTTAACCAAGGATTTCTTATCGCTTGAAACAATATATTTAGGTCGAAAATCACCCTCAACATTCACTCCTAATTCTTTGGAAGGAAGGTCTGCAATGTGCCCAAAACTGGACTCTACCTGAAAATCTTTACCTAAAAATTTTTCAATAGTTTTTGCCTTAGCAGGGGACTCAACAATAACTAAATTCTTTGCCATACATATCGTTTTTCTACTAAAATCAGTCGATTTCAGGTCTGCAAAAGTATGCAGTTTTTTTTAAATAACTTTTTTCAAAGCCTTGGTTAAGGATTATTTTAACAGTTAACGGATTCAATTTTATGCCATTTTGTCATAAAAATTTAAATTTGGTCGTATCTTTGTAAACCCTTTACACGAAACTATATTATATGGAGCAAGTTGAAAAAATCATTGACGAAAAGCTACAAGGTAAAGCTTTAGTAACCAAGTCAGTTGAAGGCAATTCTAAGAAGCTATTCATTGAAAGTTACGGATGTCAAATGAACATGAATGATAGTGAAATTGTCGCCTCTATTCTTGCCAAGGAAGGATTTAATACTACCCAAAGTTTGGAGGAGGCCGATTTGGTTTTGGTGAATACCTGCTCAATTAGAGAAAAGGCCGAGCAAACCGTTCGCAATCGCCTGCAAAAATACAATCATGCTAAAAAACGCAATCCGAAAATGAAAGTCGGAGTATTGGGTTGTATGGCAGAACGATTGAAAGAAAAATTTTTAGAGGAAGAAAAAATTGTGGATTTGGTGGTTGGACCAGATGCCTACAGAGACTTACCAAACTTGATTGAAGAAGTTGATGCAGGACGCGATGCGGTAAATGTTATATTATCTAAGGAAGAAACCTATGGCGATGTCTCTCCTGTTCGGTTGAATTCCAATGGCGTTTCAGCTTTTGTTTCTATTACCAGAGGATGCGACAATATGTGTACCTTCTGTGTGGTCCCGTTTACAAGGGGAAGAGAACGAAGTCGAGACCCAAAAAGCATTATCGAAGAAATTCGTTCGATGCAAGAACGAAACTTTAAGGAGATTACCTTATTGGGACAAAACGTAGATAGTTATTTATGGTACGGTGGCGGATTGAAAAAGGATTTCAAAAACGCTTCTGAATTGGCCAAAGCCACTGCTGTTAACTTTGCACAACTTTTAGATATGTGTGCGACAGAATTCCCGAAAATGCGTTTCCGTTTTTCTACTTCGAATCCGCAAGACATGACACTTGACGTGATTCACGTGATGGCAAAACACAGAAATATATGTAAATACATTCACTTGCCAGTTCAAAGTGGAAGCAACCGAATGCTCAAGGCAATGAACCGATTGCATACAAGAGAAGAGTATTTAAAATTGGTGAAAAACATTTACCAAATCATTCCAGAAATGGCCTTAAGTCAAGATATGATAGCCGGATTCTGTGGAGAAACTGAGGAAGATCATAAGGATACGCTTGACTTAATGGAGCAAGTGAAATACAGCTTCGGATTTATGTTCGCCTATTCAGAACGCCCAGGTACTTTAGCCGCACGAAAAATGGAGGATGATGTTCCATTAGCAACAAAGAAAAGACGTCTTCAGGAGATTATCGATCTGCAACAGGCTCATAGCTTGCTAAGAGCAAAAGAACATGTTGGACAAGTACAAGAAGTATTAATTGAAGGTACCTCGAAAAAGAATAAAGACGAATGGAAAGGACGAAACACTCAAAATACCGTAGTCGTTTTTCCAAAAGAACAATATAATGTGGGTGACTTTGTGAATGTACAAATCAATGATTGTACGTCGACCACTTTAAAAGGAGTAGCCGTGGGTTACTCAGAAAACAATTGATATGGAAAATTTACAAGCCATAAAACAACGATTCGGAATCATCGGTAACGATGTTCAGTTGAACCGTGCCCTTGAAAAAGCTGTGCGCGTAGCTTCGACTGATATTTCGGTTCTTGTTTGTGGAGAAAGTGGTGTGGGTAAGGAAAACGTTCCTAAAATCATCCATTCACTTTCGCATCGAAAACATGCAAAATACATTGCGGTAAACTGTGGAGCAATTCCCGAAGGAACCATTGACAGTGAACTGTTTGGCCATGAAAAAGGAGCCTTTACCGGAGCTACTCAAGATCGAAAAGGATACTTTGAAGTAGCCGATGGAGGAACTATTTTTTTGGACGAAGTTGGTGAATTACCACTAACTACTCAAGTACGTTTGTTACGTGTTTTGGAAAACGGAGAATTCATCAAAGTGGGTTCGAGTAAGGTTCAGAAAACCAATGTGAGAATTGTTGCTGCGACCAATGTCAACATGCAAGAAGCCATCTCAAAAAATAAATTTCGTGAGGATTTGTATTATCGATTAAGCACCATCGAAATTCATTTACCTCCGCTTCGTGAACGAAAAGATGACATTCATTTATTGTTTAGAAAATTCGCTTCAGATTTCGCTCAGAAGTACCGAATGCCAGCCGTTCGATTGGATGAAAATGCCATTCGATTGCTCGAGAATTACCACTTCAAAGGAAACATACGTCAGTTGAAAAACCTTACCGAGCAAATCTCTGTAATTGAAGAAAACAGAAATATTACAGGAGAGAAACTTCAACAATACTTACCAAATAACTTCGGAAATCTTCCTGCAGTCGTGAATCAAAAATCAAATACAGATTTCGCTACTGAGAGGGATATCATGTACAAGATTTTGTTTGATATGCGAAACGATATCAACGATTTAAAAAAGCTCACTTCCGACTTAATTAACAAAGGAAATATCGAAGAAATTACCGAACAAAATCATAAATTGATTGAAAAAATATACGGATCATCATCCTCTACCGAACAACAAATTGAGGTTTTAAACATTCCTCAGACTACCAGTATCAAAGACGATTACGATTACGCAGAAACGGTGGTTGAGGACGAAACCTTATCTTTACAGGAGAAGGAAGTGGAAATGATTAAAAAAGCCCTTGAAAAAAATCAGAACAAGCGTAAATTAGCTGCCAAAGATTTGGGGATTTCTGAACGAACCTTGTATCGAAAAATCAAACAATACAATTTATAATCGATGAAAAAGATTCTAGTTTTCGCATTTGCAATTATTAGTTCGTTGGCCTTGGTTCAATGTGGCGCCTATTCTTTCACTGGAGGAAATACTGGTGACGCAGAAACTATTCAAATCGATTTCTTTCCGAATCAGGCACCATTGGTAGAGCCCGCTTTAACCCAGCGATTCACCAACGACTTGCAGGATCTTTTTACACGACAAACCAATCTTACGCTTACCAATACAAATGGCGACTTGCACTTTAGTGGAGAAATCACAGGTTTCCGAATTACACCTCTAAGTGGTACGGCCAACCAAACGGCTGCACAGAACAGATTAACGGTTTCTGTGAATGTTCGGTTTGAAAACAAACTCGTTGAGAAAGACAATTTTGAGAAAGTATTTTCCTTTTACTCCGATTTTGATGCGAATTCGCAATTGACCGGTGGTGTTTTAGAGGCAGCATTGGATGAAATCATAGAGCGAATTACCCAGGATATTTTTAATGCTTCAGTTGCAAAATGGTAAAAGAAAAGTTTCTGAAAATATTAGACAAAGAAGAAGCTATCAACGCTGTTGAAACTGCTGAGTTAAAATCAATCATCAATCAATATCCGTACTTTCAAGCCGCTAGAGCTCTTTATCTAAAAGGTTTAAAAAATCAAGATCATTTCCGATACAACAATGAGCTGAAAAGGACAGCTGCGCATACCATTGATCGCTCTATACTTTTTGAATACATTACTTCCGAAAACTTCGACAAAAAACAAAACATTCAAGAAGTCATCTCTCAGAAAGTAAGTGAAGAGCAAATGCCTTTGGAAACCAAACCAATCCAAAAGAAACCAGAGGAACTCCAGATTGGCAAACCTATTAACTTCAAGACCACCGATAGCTATTCCTTTAATCAATGGTTGCAACTATCTACAAAACCAGTTGCAAAACCAACCAAAGATTCGAAATCGGAAAAGGAAGAATTAATCGACACGTTTATATCAAACAACCCCAAAATTGAACCACTTTCAAAACATACAAATGTATCGGTAAAAGTGTCCAAAAATGAGGAAAATCATCAATTGATGACAGAGACCTTGGCAAAGGTTTATTTGGAACAGAAAAAGTACGAAAACGCCATTCAGGCCTATCGGATTTTAAGTTTGAAATATCCAGAAAAAAGTGGTTTCTTTGCAGACCAAATTAAAAGAATAGAAATTTTACAAAAACATAAGTCATGAGTTATACAGCTTTTGTCGTTTTAATTTTAATACTAGCAGTTGCTTTAATATTAATCGTAATGGTGCAGAACCCTAAAGGCGGAGGATTATCTTCTTCTTTTGGTGGCGGTGGTGCACAGTCTTTGGGTGGTGTTCAAAACACCAATACCTTCTTAGATAGAACTACTTGGACTTTAGCGATTGCCATGTTTGCTTTGATCTTGTTAGCAAATTTTGCAATACCAAGAGGTGGAGACAACGATTTCCAATTGAACAACAAATTGGAAGGTGTAGAAACAACAACTCCAGTTCAGAATCAGCCAACTACAAACGACAGTTTGAAATAAAATATTTATATCAGAAAAGAGATTATGCCAACGTGTCATTCATGTTGGCATTTTTTTTTACAACAAAATTCAATTTTAGAGTGAAAACGAAAATTTGTCAGTTTTCATGGGCTGGCATAGTTTCTGACTTTCTGAAGGCGAATGTTAACTAATTTAATTTAAAA
>CAYFJL010000029.1:23174-24797 GCA_964343335.1 uncultured Polaribacter sp.
GGCTGGCATAGTTTCTGACTTTCTGAAGGCGAATGTTAACTAATTTAATTTAAAAATATAGTAGAATGGGATTAACTATTAAACCTTTAGCAGACAGAGTTCTTGTAGAACCTGCTCCTGCAGAAACTAAAACTGCAGCTGGAATCATAATTCCAGATAACGCGAAAGAGAAGCCTCAAAAAGGTACTGTTGTTGCGGTAGGAAACGGAAAAAAAGATGAGCCTCTTACTGTAAAAGTGGGTGATACAGTTTTGTACAGCAAGTATGGCGGAACTGAATTGAAACTGGAAGGTAAAGATTACCTGATGATGCGTGAATCTGATATTCTAGCAATTGTTTAATCAAAACATTTAGCTACTAGCCTCTGGTTTTTAGCACTTAAGTAAAAATTAAAATTAACTGGCCAATAGCGAATAGCTAACGGCAAAACGCATTAAGAAAAATGGCAAAAGACATTAAATTTGATATTGAAGCGCGCGACGGATTGAAACGTGGCGTTGATGCATTGGCAAATGCAGTAAAAGTAACCTTAGGACCTAAGGGAAGAAACGTAATTATTTCAAAATCCTTTGGTGCTCCAACCGTAACAAAAGACGGTGTTTCTGTAGCGAAAGAAGTAGAATTAGAAAATGAGCTAGAAAACATGGGAGCTCAGATGGTGAAAGAAGTTGCTTCTAAAACCAACGATTTGGCTGGTGACGGAACAACTACTGCTACTGTTCTAGCACAATCTATTGTGAAAGAAGGATTGAAAAATGTTGCTGCAGGCGCAAATCCTATGGACTTAAAAAGAGGAATCGACAAAGCTGTTCACGCTTTAGTGGCTGATCTTGAAAAACAATCTCAAGAAGTAGGAAACTCTTCTGAAAAGATTCAACAAGTAGCATCCATTTCGGCGAATAACGACAGCGTAATTGGTGATTTGATTGCAACTGCTTTCGGTAAAGTAGGAAACGAAGGTGTGATCACTGTGGAAGAAGCAAAAGGTACAGATACTTATGTAGATGTAGTTGAAGGAATGCAGTTTGACAGAGGATATTTATCTCCTTATTTTGTTACTGATGCAGACAAAATGATTGCTGATTTAGAAAATCCATACATCTTATTATTCGACAAGAAAATCTCAAACTTACAAGAGATTTTACCAATCTTAGAACCAGTTGCTCAATCAGGTCGTCCTTTGGTAATTATTGCTGAAGATGTAGACGGACAAGCATTAGCAACCTTAGTAGTAAATAAATTAAGAGGCGGATTAAAGATTGCTGCTGTGAAAGCTCCTGGGTTTGGAGACAGAAGAAAAGCAATGTTAGAAGACATCGCCATCTTAACAGGCGGAACCGTAATTTCAGAAGAAAGAGGGTTCTCTTTGGAAAATGCAACCTTAGATCTTTTAGGTACTGCTGAAACCATCACTATTGATAAAGACAACACGACAATCGTAAATGGTTCTGGAGATGCTGAAGCGATCAAAGCAAGAGTAAACCAAATCAAAGCGCAAATTGAAACTACCACTTCAGATTACGACAGAGAGAAGTTGCAAGAGCGTTTGGCGAAATTGGCTGGTGGAGTTGCTGTACTATATGTAGGAGCCGCTTCTGAAGTTGAAATGAAAGAAAAGAAAGA
>CAYFJL010000030.1:0-24605 GCA_964343335.1 uncultured Polaribacter sp.
AGATGTTGGAGAAGTTTTCGAAGGTTGTTAGAGTTGCATTCATTTCTGTATATCTGATCTTTTTAGCCGGTTCTTTTGTTCGAATGACCGGATCTGGAATGGGCTGTCCAGATTGGCCAAAGTGTTTCGGATATTACATTCCGCCTACTTCCGAAGAAACGCTTATTTGGCAAGCCAATACGTCCTATGAAAAAGGGATGATGATTACCAAAGATGAAGTTTTGCTTTCAGCTATTTCCGACTTCACCTCTTCAGAAACCTACAATCAAAACAACTGGGAACAATACACCAAACACGATTACGCCGTATTCAATGTATTTCATACTTGGACCGAATACATCAATCGATTGGTATCTGTTTTAGCGGGTTTCGTTTTCCTTTTTCTCATGTACAAGTCACTGGCATTCTGGAAAACAAAGCGCTCGCTTACCCTACTATCATTCGGAGCCTTTGCTTTAATGCTGTTTGAGGCATGGCTTGGAAAAACCGTGGTAGACTCCAACTTAAAACCAACCTTAATCACCATTCATATGGTGGTTGGTTTGATTATCATCGCCATACTTTTACGAACCTACTATTTATCTAGGCCTCAAAAAACCTTCAAACCAAACTCATTATTTACCAAATTGTTAATCGTTTCAGTAATCTTTTCGTTGGTTCAGATTGCAATGGGTACGCAAGTACGACAGTTTATTGATGAACAGGTAAAAATGTTCGGATTTGAAAACAAAGAGTATAGTTTGATGAATCCGAGTTTTAAGTTTTATTTCCATCGATCTTTTACCATTGCCATTGTGCTGGTGAACTTCGGGATGTTCTATCTCAATCAAACCAAACAATTAGGATATAATTTGGTGAATTGGATTGTCGGACTCATTTTCCTAGAAATTATCACCGGTATTTTAATGTACTACGCTGAATTCCCAATCGGAACTCAAGCCTTACACCTCATGGCTGGAGCTATTTTATTTGGACTGCAATTTTATCTTTGGATGCAGAGTCGGGGGCAGAAGCAGGTCATGGAATCTTAGATTATTGATTTTAGATTTGGGAATGTGGGTGGTAGATTTAAACTATTTCATCTATAACCAATAACCAATAACCAACAACTAATAACCATCTACGGATGTGCATTCACCCATACTTCTCCATCGGTAAAATATTCTTTTTTCCAAATCGGAACCGTTTCTTTTAATGTATCAATAGCAAATTCACAGGCTAAAAAAGCGGCCTTACGGTGCTTAGCAGAAGCAGCAATAATAACTGGAATATCTCCTATTTGGAGCATACCCTCTGCATGATGAATGGCAATTTTATGAATTTCAAACTCTTCCAAAGCTCGATCTGCAATTTTCTGCATCTCTTTCAAAGCCATGGGCTTATAGGTAGAGAAATCAAGCTGCTTCACTTCTTTGCCCGAGGTGTCATTTCTTACGGTTCCAACAAAGGTGGTGATTCCTCCACAGGCGTCATCAGCAACAAAATCCACACATTCGTTTAGGTCTAAATCTTGGTCTGAAATTTTAATATGAGTTCGCTTTACCATCATCACAAAAATAGCATTTCTATGTTGTATTTTTGCAATCGAAAAAATAGCAAGACATGAAAACCATTTTTAGAATTGTAAGTTTTTTAGAAGGTATCTCCTACATTCTACTATTATTTATAGCTGTACCCATCAAATACGTCCAAGGAAACCCTGAATACGTTAAATTATTGGGGATGCCTCATGGCCTACTGTTCATGTTGTACTTAGCAATTGCTTTTGTCATCAAGAAGGAAATGCAGTGGAATGGTAAGCATCTTGGAATTGTACTTCTCTGCTCAATTATTCCTTTCGGAACCTTTTATGTGGATAAAAAATACTTGCGAAATTAACCACCACTAACCGGTGGAATGATAGCCACCACGTCCCCATCAGACAACTGTTCGTTACCAGAAGTATATTCTTCATTCAATGCAATGGCATAAGAACTCAGATTTTGTAATTGAGGATATTTATCTTGAAGCAGATTTCGAAATTCTTGAATAGTAAATTCTTTCTCCATCTCCATAGATAACTCAGTCGCATTCATTAAATCTGTGGTAATTCCGAAAAACAAAACCTTTACTTTCATATTGATTCTAATTTAATAATTTCAATCGGAATAAGAGTCCGTCATTTTGAATCCCAGCATTGAACGATTTCACATAATCGATTCTCAAGAATCGCCACTTTCCGATACCCAAATTATCCAATCCAACCGAGAATTCAGAATACGGATTTCTACCTGGCATGGTCAAGGATTTTGCGCCTAATACCAAATTAAAATTCAGCTTATTAATCAATGGTAATTTACCTAGGATTGCTCCTCTAAAGTTGTGTTCAAGATGAGCTTCAGCATAACGATCATTCGAGAAAAACTCGTAATAAGGAAGCAAATTAAAACTATTCTGAGCCAATCCGATCGGTGCACGCAACACGTTTCCAATGGTTTGAAATTGATCCATCAAAGCAAAATCTTTTTTTTCCAAAAACATTCCCCCTCTCAAGTAATATCGCATATCACCATAGTTCCCGAATTTGATATACTGCCTCAAGCTTGCTGTAAATGCATCTGAATTGAATCGCGATTGACGCGCTCCAAAGGTCTTTCGGTATTGCACATTAAGGGTTGGGTATTTGTTATTGCCGATATTGAATTTTTGATCTGGATAAGAAAGGTATTTCTGATTGAATACAAATGTGGCACCAATGGTGGCTATTCCGACTGAATGTTCTTCAAAACTAGGCGTTACAAAATCAGTTGGATTCAACGGATTGTTTGACGTGTAGGAACCTCTTTTAGCTTCACTAGCCCATGAATAATTTGTCGTATTGAACAAAGGTTTTCTATTGGCAAACTCCAAGGAAGAACTGAAATAAATTCCGTTGCTCACCTCTTCAGAGTAACGAAGCTTCACAAACTGCTTTTCATAAATTTTCAAGAAGTTATTCCTGTACAACAATGAACTAATCAGGTTGTTTAGTTTCGAAATCGGACTACGCTCATTAAATTGTGGCGTATCAACTCCTAAAGAAACATTCAAGGTAGGTCTTGAAATATTGTCCCATCGTTTATTGAAAAATAAAACAGGACGGAAACGCTTGTCTGAAAATCCGTAGTTCAAATTTCCTCCGATATTCCACCACTTTCCTTTGTCATTCATCCGTTTGAAATAACTCATTCCCAAGGAGGTATTAAAACCCTTTACCGTATTAAAACCCAAATCATCGATAAGGCCAGTAAAATTGAGCGACCAATCTTCGTAGGAGTTTCGATAACTATAACCCAAAACAGGAGACAAAAAGTTGAATTGATTTTGAATTCGATTTAAGGAATCAAGATAAGGTTTCGATTTGCGTAACACCTTAATGCTATCTTTTATTTTGTAATCCTTCACCTCTTCAATAGTTAACGGTACAGGACGAATTTTTTGCCAATAAACCGAATCTTTTTCCGTGGCCTTTTTTTCGAAAGAAAGCACCTCATTGGTAAACGTGGTATCGTCAAAATTTGGTTGGAAATTGTATTCAGAATATGCAGATGAAAAGCGTCCATCAAATTTAAACCCGAAAAAATCAACCTTCACATCTATGGTCTGACTAATCAATACCCAGGCGTCATTGGAAGGCGAGTAATTGTAATTTTGTTTCAAGTATAATTCATCCACCGCTGGAATATTCACCTGAATTCCGGTTACTTTAAAATCAACACCATATACGGTCCAATCGTCTTCCACAATGTAAATATCTCCGGCAAAAACCCGATCATTTTCTCGCTTCGGCATCACCTTAATTTTACTAATCAGCTTGCCATTTTTCTCATAAAAAGTTCCAATCAACTTGTAGGTGTAATAGCTAAAAGCATTAGTTGATATTGGGGAAACCAAATCATTTCCGAATTCAACACTATTGTCATAAAAATTGATGTTGGCATCTTCTGCCCTATTGAAACTAATTCCGTTATCGCGACCACTAATTTTAGAAGCAACAATTTTTTCTGAAAATCGCTTTGGAGATTTTTGATACTTAATGTTAGAAATAGTTTCTGATAAGTATATGATTCCGCTTCTGGTAGAGTCCAATCCGCCTCCAAAATCACCTAAAGAACGACCCATAAATTTTTCAGGAGCATTCTTGATTTTAAAAAGACCACGACTATAAAACTTGGCGGTGTAGGCTTTAAACTTATCGGTATTCTTGTCTTTGTTAGCAATGACATTTCGAATGATCTCATTAGCCGGATTCTCTTTAGTAGATATCGACACTTCACTCAATGTAATACTCTCCTCCTCCAATTGGGCATTTAGTTCAAAAGGAAACTTTGTGATCGTTACATCCTTGCGTAAGGTTTTATAACCTAGAAACTGAAAAACGATGGTATAGGATCCGGTTGACTTCATATTTAGGGAGTAATCGCCTTCTTCGTTGGATGTGGTTCCGGTTACTGTACCGTCTAAATAAATACTCACAAATGACAAGGGTTTCTGATTGGCATCGGTTACCTTACCATTAATTTGTGCAAAGCTTAGGCTTGTAAAAAAGAGAAACAGGATGGGAAGTATTCTCATAGTTATTTTTGGTTGATAGACGCAAACTTAGCTCTTCTGTTACAAGACAACCTTTATTTTTTGTTAAACATGGTAAAATTGTTTCTTAATTTTGTTGGAAATGAAAGCGCAATACACACAATTTATAAAATCAGAAGCCAAAAGACTCGGTTTTCTAAGTTGTGGCATTGCCAAAGCAGAATTTCTAGAGAAGGAGGCTCCAAGACTCGAAAAATGGTTAAACCATGGTTACCATGGCTCGATGAAATACATGGAAAATCACTTTGACAAAAGGCTGGATCCAACTTTATTGGTAAAGGGTGCCAAATCGGTGATATCCTTAGCTTTCAATTATTATCCAGAGACCTTT
The DNA here is from genome assembly GCA_964343335.1 of uncultured Polaribacter sp. Classification (GTDB taxonomy): domain Bacteria; phylum Bacteroidota; class Bacteroidia; order Flavobacteriales; family Flavobacteriaceae; genus Polaribacter. The sequence goes on from CAYFJL010000030.1 coordinate 4,943, forward strand.
CAAAAGGAAGACAGTTACAAGATCTCAAAATATGCCTATGGCGAAGATTACCATCATGTGATCAAAGACAAGCTATTTCATCTTCTTCATAGCATTCAAGAAAAAGTTGGGGAAGTCAACGGACGATGTTTCGTTGATTCAGCTCCCGTACTAGAAAGAGCTTGGGCAGAAAAAGCGGGTATCGGGTGGAATGGAAAACACTCACTTCTAATTCAAAAACAGGCAGGTTCTTTTTTCTTCTTGGCCGAATTGATTATTGATCTAGATTTGGAGTACGATCCACCAACGCAAACCGATCATTGTGGCAGTTGTACACGTTGTATTGACGCCTGCCCTACGGAGGCCATCCTACCAAATAATGTGATTGATAGCAACAAGTGCATCTCACATTTCACGATTGAATTGAAGGATAGCATTCCGAGTCAATTTAAAGAACAAACCGAAAATTGGATGTTCGGCTGTGATATTTGTCAAGATGTTTGTCCGTGGAATCGCTTTTCAAAACCGCATCAAGAACCCTTATTTGCTCCGAAAGACGAGCTGCTTCATTTTTCCAAAAGCGACTGGGAAGAATTAACCGAAGAAACCTTTGGTAAACTCTTTCATAAATCCGCTGTAAAAAGAACCAAGTTCAGCGGACTGCAACGCAATATTGCATTTCTAAAAGAAGGCTAATATCTCTTTTTTGTTATTGGTAAACCCATATCTTTGTCCCTTCGGAAATTTATCAACCTTATGAGTAAATCTAGAAAAAGGCATGAAGCTTTGGTGTATCATGCCAAGCCAAAACCAGGGAAAATAGAAGTTATTCCAACTAAAAAATACGCCACGCAACACGACTTGGCATTGGCCTATTCACCTGGCGTTGCCGAGCCTTGTTTAGAAATTTCTAAAAACACCAATAACGTATATCGTTATACCTCCAAAGGAAACCTCGTTGCAGTGATTTCCAATGGAACCGCTGTATTGGGATTGGGAGACATTGGTCCAGAAGCTTCTAAACCAGTAATGGAAGGAAAAGGTGTACTTTTTAAAATCTTCGCCGATATTGATGTATTTGACATCGAAGTTGATGCGACCGACGTTGATAAATTTGTAGAAACCGTAAAAGCCATTGCGCCTACTTTTGGCGGAATCAACCTTGAGGATATCAAAGCTCCGGAGGCTTTCGAAATTGAAAGACGACTGAAAGAGGAATTGGATATTCCAGTAATGCATGACGACCAACACGGAACGGCAATCATTTCAGGAGCTGCTTTAATCAATGCCCTTGAAATTGCTGAAAAGGACATCAGCGAAGTCAAGATTGTGGTGAATGGTGCAGGTGCTGCCGCTATTTCTTGTACACGTATGTATGTGAAATTAGGTGCCAAAAAAGAGAACATCATCATGTGTGATAGTAAAGGTGTGATTCGAAAAGATCGAGACAACCTAACTTCACAAAAATTAGAATTTGCTACAGATGTTGACTTGCATAGTTTAAAAGATGCGATGGTAGATGCTGACGTATTTATTGGATTGTCCATAAGCGATGTAGTTTCACAAGAAATGCTGCTTTCCATGACAAAAAATCCTGTGGTATTCGCGATGGCGAATCCCGAGCCAGAAATCAACTACGATCTTGCTATAAAAACGCGAGAAGACATCATTATGGCGACGGGTAGATCGGATCATCCGAATCAGGTGAATAATGTATTGGGGTTCCCTTTCATTTTTAGAGGTGCTTTAGATGTTAAGGCAACCAAAATCAACGAAGAAATGAAGGTGGCTGCCGTTATGGCCTTGGCAGAACTTGCCAAGAAATCGGTTCCTGAGCAGGTGAATTTAGTGTATGATGAAATTAGCCTTGCCTTCGGAAAGGATTATATTATTCCGAAACCTTTTGATCCTAGATTGATTTATGAAATTCCGCCTGCTGTTGCAAAAGCGGCGATGGAATCAGGAGTCGCCCAAGATCCTATTGAGGATTGGGACAAATATCGAGATGAACTGATGGAACGATCTGGTTCTGGTCGAAAAGAAATTAGATTATTACACAACAGAGCCAAAAGCAATCCGAAACGAGTTGTTTTTGCCGAAGCTGACCACTTAGATGTTCTAAAAGCAGCACAAAGAGTGCATGAAGAAAAAATCGGAATTCCGATACTTCTCGGCAGAAAAGATGTGATTCAAGCCTTAAAAGAAGAAATTGGTTTTGATGGCGAGGTAGAAATTATCGATCCAAAAACCGACGAAGAAAAGTCTAGAAGAGACTACTTCGGAGAAGTGTATTGGAAACGCAGACAACGCAAGGGTAAGACCTTAAATGAAGCCAGAAAACTGATGCGCGAGCGAAATTATTTCGCGGCCATGATGGTGAATGAAAATGAGGCTGATGCATTGATTACAGGATATTCAAGACCCTATCCAACAGTGGTGCGACCTATGATCGAATTGATTGAAAAAGACAAGGGTGTAAATCGAATTGCAGCTTGTAATTTGATGCTTACCAAAAGAGGTCCATTGTTTTTGGCGGATACGACGATTAACGTCGATCCAAACGCCGATGACTTGGCTGAAATTTGTGAAATGACCTACAAATTGGTAAAAATGTTCGGAATCAAGCCCCATGTAGCCATGTTGTCTTACTCAAATTTTGGGTCTTCCAACGAACCAAGTACTTCTAAAATCAGAAAAGCTGTTGAGTTCATCCACAAAAACTATCCAGATGTGATTGTTGATGGTGAACTTCAAGCCGATTTCGCCTTAAATCCGGAGATGCTAGCCAAGGAATTTCCATTTTCAAAACTGAATGGCTACAAAGCCAACGTGCTTATTTTCCCGAATCTAGAAGCAGCCAATATCACCTATAAATTACTGAAAGAAGTAGATGAAGCTGAGTCTTTAGGACCTATCATTTTAGGCTTTAGTAAACCAGTTCATGTTTTACAGTTAGGGGCTAGTGTTGATGAGATGGTTAACATGGCAGCACTATCGGTTGTAGATGCGCAGGAAAAAGAGCGTCGAAAGATGAAATAAATCATTACATTAGAGCCCAGATATAGCGTTCATGATAACCCAAATAACTGGCAGAATAATTGAAAAATCACCAACAGAAATTGTTGTTGATTGCAATGGAGTGGGCTATTTACTCCATATTAGTCTAAATACATTTTCCAAAATTCCAGAACAAGAACATATTGTCTTGTTCACGCATTTATCCATACGAGAAGATGCGCATACCCTCTACGGATTTATAGACAAAATAGAACGAGAAATTTTCAAGCTCCTGATTTCAGTTTCAGGCGTTGGCCCGAGCATAGCAAGAACCATGCTTTCATCTATGACGACGGAAGAAATTCAAAAAGCCATTGCTTCCGAAAATGTAGCGGTAATTCAAGGGGTAAAAGGTATCGGGGCAAAAACAGCACAACGGGTTATTGTTGATTTAAAAGATAAAATCGTAAAAACCTACGGTATAGACGAAGTTTCTGTAATTTCAGACAATACCAATAAGGAAGAAGCGTTATCTGCTTTGGAGGTTTTAGGTTTTAATAGAAGACAGTCAGATAAAGTAGTAACGGCCGTCCTAAAAACCGACCCCAATGCATCTGTAGAACACATTATTAAACTGGCATTAAAAAACCTGTAATCTTTTGATATCGCTAACCAAAAATAAAATTGTTGTTCTTATCCTTTGTTTAGCTTTTGGTCTAACTTCTTACTCACAGACTAAGAGTAATGATTCTATTGCCAAAAAAGATACAGTTCAATTAAAGTACAACTTCAAACACTCTCAACGAGGCGGATTGTTTCTAGACAACCTTGCCAAGAAAACAATCATTTTTGACAAAGCGCTTGGAAAGTATGTCATTGTAGAGAAAATTGGAAATTACTACACCAAAACGCCTATTTATTTAACCCAGAAAGAATATGCAGAATATCGCTTAAGACGTGATATGTTGCAATACTTTAAAGACAAGGTGAGCGCTACCAATAGCAAGAAAAAAAATGCACGTAATGTCCAGCGAGATTTACTCCCTAGTTACTATGTGAACTCTAAATTCTTTGAAAATATTTTCGGTGGAAACACCATCACCTTTACACCCACAGGGAATCTCAATTTACGCCTTGGGTTTATTTATCAAAACACGGAAAACCCGCAAATTTCAGAGGAAAACCGAAGCAACTTTAACTTCGATTTCGATCAACAAATTAATGCAAGTATTCGTGCCAATATTGGAGAACGACTCGAGTTTGTGGCCAATTACGATACGCAGGCAAGTTTTAATTTCCAAAACCTGTTAACGGTAAATTACAAACCAAATGAAGACGACATTATCCAAGGAATTGAGGCAGGTAATATTACCATGCCTATCAAGAACTCCTTAATCAATGGGGCGCAAGCTTTATTCGGAGTGAAGACCAAATTACAATTTGGGAAAACGAATATTACAGCGGTTTTTTCGCAACAGAATTCAGAGAGCAATACTGTGATTGCAGAGGCCGGCGCCTCCATTCAGCCTTTTGAATTGAGAACAACAGACTACGATAACGATCGTCACTTCTTCCTTTCGCAGTTCTTCTTTGACAATTATAAAAACTCACTGAAAAACTATCCGCTCATCAATAGTCAGATTAATATCACAAGAGTTGAGGTGTGGATTATTAACAGAAACGCTAGTACCGACGACTTTAGAAGTATTGTCGCTTTTGCAGATATTGGAGAAACCAACAACGCCAATTCGAATTACAACAATCTGGTAAATAGTAATGTTGTTGCCACCAATCCGGTGAGTATCAATATTAATGGTCAGGCCCAAAATATTCCGACTAACGAAAACAATAATATTTACCTACCCAATGTATTGAATGGAATTCGCGACATGTCGTCTGTAGAATCCACCCTACGAGGTCAATTCGCAATGGAACCTGGAATCGATTATTCGATTCTTGAAAACGCCAGACGCCTAAATGCAAATGAGTATACCTTGAATCCGCAACTAGGTTATATCTCCTTAAACAGAAGATTGAATGATGGTGATGTATTGGGAGTAGCTTTTGAATACACCGTGGCTGGAACGGTAAATGGAAGCACTAAAAAGTCTTTTAAAGTTGGTGAATTCTCAAATGATGGAGTACAAGCGCCACAGAACTTAGCCGTAAAATTATTACGAAGTGAAATTTTACAGACCGTACGTAAGAACCAAGTAACCAACGAAGACGAATCTTTCCCGACGTGGCGATTGATGATGAAAAACATCTATGCACTAGGTGCTTTCCCATTGACCAACGACGGATTCCGATTTGAGATTCAGTATCGAGATGACCAAACAGGTATTGCTTCGAACACCTTACAAAATGCGAATACCGCAAACATTGCCAATCGACCCTTAATTCAATTATTCGGATTGGATCAATTGGATCAAAGTCAGTTTCGAAATGCCGATGGTTATTTTGATTATATCGAAGGGATTACGGTAAATTCTCAAAACGGATACATCATTTTTCCAGAACCAGAACCCTTTGGAAATGATTTGAGTACACAATTGACAGATCCTGGAGATGATTTGTTTGTCTTCAAAGAATTGTATTTAAATACAAAAGTGAACATTAAATACAATTTCCAAAACAAGGATAAATACATTCTTGCCGGATATTTCAAATCTCAAAATGCAGGAGGAATTCCAATTGGTGCCTTCAACGTTCCGCAAGGATCGGTAACGGTGACGGCCGGTGGACGGCAATTGGTTGAGGGGATTGACTTCGTGGTTGATTATCAGCAAGGGCGTGTTCAGATTATAGATCCGGGTCTTCAGGCTTCAGGTGTACCAATTGCGGTATCCACTGAAAACAATGCCGTTTTTAATCAGCAACGTAAGACCTTTATGGGCGTGGATGTTGAGCATCGTTTCTCCGATGATTTTGTTGTAGGTGGTACGGTATTGAATGTTATGGAGCGTCCGTTAACACCAAAGATTAATTATGGTGCCGATCCGATAAGTAACACCATGCTTGGATTGAATGTAGATTATTCTACCGAAGTTCCTTATTTCACAAAACTGGCGAACAAATTGCCTTTTGTTGATACAGATGCTCCGTCAAACTTATCGATTCGAGCCGATATGGCCTATCTCTTACCTGGAACACCAGGCGGAGTGGATGTAACTGGTGCTGCGACCACCTATATCGATGACTTTGAAGCTTCTCAGGTACCGATTAGTTTGTTATCTCCTTTGGATTGGTATAAAGCAAGCACGCCAAAACACTTCCCAGGATTTAATGGCGCTAACGATGATTTATCTTATAATTACAACCGAGCGAAACTTGCCTGGTATAGCATTGATCAAATTTTCTATGGAATTGGTCAGACACCACCGAGTATCAGTGCAGATGATCTATCAAGAGCTGAAACACGACAAATCAATTTCAGAGAATTATTCCCGAATTTACAGTTAGATATTACCCAGCTTTCCATCATTCGAACGCTGGATTTGGCCTACTTCCCAGAAGAAAGAGGTTCGTATAACTTTAATCCGAATGCTACCATTGGAACTGATGGAAAAGCAAAACTTCCAAATCCAGAAGCCAACTGGGGAGGTGTGATGCGACCTTTATTGACCAACAACTTTGATCAAGCCAATGTAGAATTCATTCAGTTTTGGATTATGGATCCGTATCAGAATTACTCGATTACCAATGAAGAAGGTTTGCCTCCCGGGGTGAATCCGGCCGATCCTTCCAATCAAGTGGGTGATTTATACATCAACCTTGGAAATATTTCAGAAGACATCCTGAAGGACAACCGTAAAATGTATGAAAACGGATTGCCAATTGACGGACTCAAAGTGAATGGAGCTAATGTGAATCGTACCATTTGGGGGGATGTTCCTCGAAATCCGTCGATCATTTATGCCTTTGATGAAACAGATGCTGCTCGAGTAAATCAAGATTTAGGTTTTGACGGACTTACCGATATCGAGGAAGCTTCCTTACCGAATATTGGATTGTTCTCTACGTTACCAGATCCAGCTGCGGATAACTACCGATTCTTTAGAGGATCTGAATTCGACGCATTAAACGCGAGTATTTTAACTCGATACAAAGACTTTAACAATACCCAAGGGAACTCTCCTACACTTACTCAATCTAACGAACCTTTCCCTACTTCTGCAACTACTTATCCGGATGCGGAGGATATCAACCGGGATCAAACCATGAGTACGGTAGAAAGTTATTTTGAGTACAAAATATCTTTGAACAAGGCCGACTTGGTAAAAGGAAGAAACTATGTAGTAGATTCAAAAACAACCACGGTTACTTTAGAAAACGGAGCACAGCAACAAGCCACTTGGTATCAATTTAGGGTACCAATTCGAAGCGGAACGCCGATTAACGGAATTCCAGATTTCAACAGTATCCGATTTATTCGAATGTTCTTAACCAACTTTAAAATGCCAGTGGTCTTGCGATTTGGAGAGCTCGATTTGGTTCGAAGCGATTGGCGTCGATACACCCGAACTTTAGATCCGGCCATCAATCCAGATAGAGAGCTTACTCAGCAGGAATTAGATGGTTTTGAAATTGGGGTGGTAAGTATCGAACAAAACAACGGGTTCTACATTCAACCTCCAGGAATTGAGAGAGAACGTTTGCAAGGAAGTACGACCGTACAATTGCAAAACGAACAGTCGGCAACCTTAACCGTTAAAAATCTTGATCCAGGGAAAACAAGAGCCATCTTTAAAAACATTAGTGTAGATCTAAGACGATTCAAAAACTTACAAATGTTTACCCATTTAGGTCGTGTGCAAAACTCATCCATGAATTTATCGGATGGTGATTTGAGTGCCATCATCAGAATTGGGACCGACTTGACCGAAAACTATTACGAGGTTGAATTGCCTTTAAAAGTTTCAGGTGGAGGGAACACTGCACTTGAAATATGGCCTGAGGAAAATAATTTGAACGCCTTTTTACAGGACTTCGGAAAAGTAAAACTAGAACGTGATGGTCTAGGAGCACCCATCAATCAGCCCTATACCTCGACCCTATCAGGCAACCTACCCTACAAACTTTCGGTGGTTGGTAATCCGACACTAGCACAGCTACGGACCATGATGCTAGGGGTAAAAAATACCAGTAGCACCATTCAAAGTGGTGATGTATGGTTCAACGAATTAAGAGCTTCTGACTTCGACAATCAAGCTGGATGGGCGGCGGTTGTAAATGCCGATGCCAACTTTGCCGATGTGGCGAATGTATCGCTTTCTGGAAGTATCAAAACCATCGGATTTGGTAACATCGAAGACCGTGTGAATCAAAGAAGTTTTGATGAGACTAAAGAATACAATGTTGCCACCACCATCAATTTAGGAAAAGTATTTACACCACAAAAATGGGGTATTCAGGTTCCCATGAGTTATAGTGTGGGCGAACGCTTCATCGATCCGAAGTTTGATCCTCAATACCAAGATGTACTGTTGGAAGATGCTCTAGGTGTAAATCCGAATTCGGAATTCTCTCGAGATTATACCAAACGAACGAGCATTAGTTTCATCAATGTAAAGAAGAATAGGAATCCGAACTCAACCCGAAAACCAAAATTCTATGATGTGGAGAATTTTGCAGTATCTTATTCGTATAATAGAGAATTTCATAGAGATTACAACATACAGCGATTTATCAATGAAAATGTAACCGCATCAGCAAACTACAACTTCACCTTTACTGGCAAGTATTTCGAACCATTTAAAAATACGCAAGCCTTTAAAAACAAGTATTGGAAGTTGATTCGTGATCTAAATATCAATCCGGTTCCAACTACCTTGAGCGTCAATTCTAGAATTAACAGAGCGTATAATGAGCAACAGTCTCGTAACCTTCTTCCAGGATTATCGCCTCAACCAGAATTGAAACAGCGTCGTTTCTTATTTGATTGGGATTACACGGTCGGATTCGATTTGACCAAGTCGCTACAATTGAACTTTAATGCAACCAATAGCTATATCTACGATACTTTTGGAAGTGGTGAAGATTTACAGATTTTCGATAATTTCTTCAATATCGGTAGACCGAATCAGTATCATCAGAAATTGAACACGACCTACCAGGTACCAATAAATAAGTTCCCATACCTTGATTGGGTAACTGCCGATTATGCTTACACTGCTGATTTTGATTGGCAGGTTTCTTCTCAAGACCAAACCATTGTAGAGCAAATCGGTAACGTGATTCAGAATGCAAATACACACAACATCAATACCACCTTTGCTTTCGATAAGTTCTACAAAATGATCAATTTTGAGAAGTTACTTCTTACGAAGAGTCAACGTCAGAGTTTAAAGGATAATCCGAGACGACGAATCCGTCCAAGAAAAAAACTTCCTACTGGGAAGAAGATTATGAAAGGCTTCTGGGATGTGTTGACATCGGTAAAACAAGGAAAAGTCAGCTTTACCGAGAATAACGGTCAATACCTACAGGGGTATGACGAACAAGTTGGTTTCTTAGGCGGACCTCCAATGGGATTCGCTTTTGGTAGTCAGGTTGACATTCGAAACAAAGCGTTAGAAAACGGATGGTTGGTAGATCCTAGAGATCCTAACAATAGTGATTATTTCACCAAGAATTACAGCAGAACGCATTACAATAAGGTAGATTATACCTTTACTTTGAAACCTGTAAAAGATTTAAATATTGATGTTCGAGGAAATAAAATTAGAACGCACAACTTAACCCAACAGATTGACATTTTGGATGTAAGTAACGATCCAAATGCGACCGAAATTGAACGATTATTCGGTCGATTGGACAATAATATTGCTTCTTTCCAAACTGGAAATTTCAGCACGAGTTATTCGATGTTCTCAACAGCCTTCACCGATGGAGATCAGTTGTTTGAAAACCTTAAGAATTTCAGAAATATCATTTCGAATCGTTTGGCCAATGAAAATGGAGTTCCCGCCACAGGCTTCGGACGAAATAGTCAACAAGTATTATTACCAGCATTCTTGGCGGCCTACGGAGGCGATAATCCAGAATCGGTGAATACAAGTATTTTCCGCAATATTCCGATTCCGAATTGGACTTTGAGATATAGCGGATTGATGAACTTTAAATGGTTCAAAAAGAATTTCACGAACTTTATTGTTTCGCACGGTTACCGCTCTTCCTATACCATTTCAAATTATACCAACAACTTGCTTCACGATGGTGCCAATCCTTTTGGGACAACGAACATCTCTGGGAATTACGAACCAGAATTGTTAATCGCCACAGCAACCTTGGTTGATGAATTCTCACCATTGATTAAAGTGGATATGAAGATGAAAAACTCTTTCTCTTTGCGAGGTGAAGTAAGAACGGATAGAACCTTAACTTTGAATTTCAACAATAGCACCTTAACCGATATTCGAGGAACCGAGTACATTTTCGGATTGGGTTACGTCTTTAAGGATGTAAAGATGAATACAAGATTCACAGGAACCAAGAAAACCTTAAAAGGAGATATTAATTTGAGAGCTGATGTTTCATTGCGAGATGACCTTACTCAAATTCGATATATTGATGAAGATAATAACCAAATTAATGGTGGACAACGATTATTTTCCATTAAATTTACAGCCGATTATAGACTGAGCAATAATTTGACTGCTTCATTCTATTACAATCATCAAACATCACGATATGCGATCTCAACCACATTCCCGAGACAAGCTATCAATGGTGGATTTAACATCGTTTACAATTTAGGAGGAACTAATTAATTATCGCAAACAAATGAATATACCAGCTGAATTAAAGTACACAAAAGACCACGAGTGGGTGAAAATCGAAGGAGATACTGCAACCGTGGGAATTACCGATTTTGCACAAGGCGAATTAGGTGATATCGTTTATGTAGATGTTGATACTTTAGACGACAATGTAGAAGAAGGAGAAGTTTTTGGAAGTGTGGAAGCTGTAAAAACGGTTTCAGATCTTTTTATGCCTTTAAGTGGCGAGGTAATTGAGTTTAACGAGGATTTAGAAGATGATCCTGAATTGGTTAACACCGACCCATACGGTAAGGGATGGATGATCAAAATTGCCATTTCCGATGATTCACAAATTGATAGTCTTTTAGATGCTGCGGCCTACCAAAGCCTTATTGCAGGCTAGCCTATACATTCTTGCCATTTCAATTACCATAGGTATTGGCGTTTTAAGCTTGGTGAAGCCACCGAAAATAGAAGTTGACATATCTTTTATAGATAAGATTTTACATACCTTTGCCTATTTCTGTTTGTCCTTTTCATGGCTGTTAGCCTTCAAGGACAACAACAAACCCTACCTAATTATCATTGGATGTGTGATTTATGGCATAGTTATTGAAATGCTTCAGTTGTCAATAACAAATTATCGGACTGGAGATTTGAATGATGTTTTAGCCAATACCACAGGAGCAGTAATTGGATTTTTATTGTTTAACTACTTGACTAAAAATATTTTATTAAAAACAAATCAACAGCCGTAATTAAATCAATAAATTAATTAAATTAGCAACCTATTAATTCATCTCACTATGCAAATTAAGAAAAACCCAAAATCAAACCTTGAAAATTACAGCAAGATTTTCATGCTTATAGGTTTAGTTTTAGCCTTATTTATTACGTATGCAGCCATTGAACAGAAAACTTATGACAAAGTTTATGGCGATTTAGGAACTGCAGACATGAATGCGGAACTGGAAGAGGAAATTCCGATTACTGAGCGTGTAGAGCCAGTACAACCGAAAACTCCACCACCACCAGCTCCAGAAAAAATTGAGGTTGTTGAAGATGAAAAAGAAGTGGAAGAAACAGTAATTGAATCAACAGAAACTGATGAGACAGAAGCGGTAGAAGTTGAAGAGATCGTTGAAGTTGAAGAAGTTGAAGAAGTTGTTGAGGACGTAAGTTTCATGATTATCGAAGACGTGCCTGTTTTCCCTGGATGTAAAGGAAGCAAGGCTGAATTGAAAAAGTGCTTTAGTAAGAAAGTACAGAAACACTTCTCTAGAAAGTTCGATGCTGACTTACCAAATGAATTAGGTCTTTCTCCTGGAAGAAAAAGAGTATTCATTGGATTCAAAATAGATAAAACTGGAAACATCGTTAACGTAAACGCTAGAGCTCCGCATCCTAAAATTAAGAGCGAAGTAATCAAGGTGATGCAACAATTACCAAAGATGAAGCCAGGAAGACAAAGAGGTAAACCAGTTGGTGTAAAATATAGTATTCCATTTACTCTTATTGTTGAATAAGCAGGAAGATGAAGAAATAAAAAAAGCGATTAGAAATTCTAATCGCTTTTTTTATGGATCTAATTGTGTTTAATCATTAACAGCCAACTTGTATTCTTGAGTTACCAATTGTACACTAACAATTTTATTGTTTTCATAATTGATTTCTCTAATACCATCCTTGGTCCAAATTAACCAAGTTCCTACTTTTTTTCCTTCTTTATAGTTTGCTAATTGAACCTTTTTTCCAGCATTGTTATAGGTTATCCATTGTCCTGTTAACTTTTTGTTTTTGAAAAAACCTTCTGTTTTTACCTTTCCATTGTCGTGATAGTAAGTCACTTTTACTTTGTCATCAACCTTTGTAAAGGTTGGCTCTATTTGCTGCGCGAATCCAGCAAAAGTGAATAATAATAACATCACGATAGTTGTCAAATTTCTCATAAGATTAGGTTTTAAGTTAACAATAATTTTACAAATACTTTACAAATATAAGATATTAGATAACTTTTCCAAAACTTTATGTTAACATTAACTTAACATTAGAAATTTAGGGAATGAATTACTTTGGAAATCAATCAATCAATGTCATGCAAATCATCACTCAAATTTCCATTGCCTTAGTCACCCTCATTCACATATATATTGTCTATTTAGAAATGTTCCTATGGACATCAAAAAAGGGAATGCGGGCTTTTGGGCTTCGAGATAAAGCATTTGCAGAAGAAACCAAAGTTCTGGCTGCGAACCAAGGTTTATACAATCTGTTTTTGGTATTCGGATTGATTTGGGCACTTTTCAGTGTGCATGAAGCTCCTGCTCTTTTCTTTCTAGCATGTGTATTTGTAGCGGGAATCTATGGCGCCTATTCTACCAAGAAAATTCGTATTTTTTATATTCAATCAATTCCATCTGGAATCGGATTGCTTTCTATCTTAGCAAATCATTTACTTTAATTTCAAATAAATCAATTACATGGATCAATACCTATTAAAACTTCAAGAGTTAATCATTGAATACAGTCCGAAAGTTATTACGGCGCTTATTCTTTTAATTGTTGGATTATTCGCAATTAAAATTTTCGTGAACACCACTCGAAAAATAATGACAAAGAGAAAGGTTGATATTACACTCCAAAAATTCCTTCTCAATCTATTGAATTGGGGTCTTAAAATACTTTTATTCATTATGGTTGTATCCAAACTCGGAATTGAAACCACATCATTTGCAGCCATCATTGCAGCTGCAGGTTTGGCGGTAGGTTTAGCCTTACAAGGCTCCTTATCAAATTTCGCAGGAGGCGTTCTAATCATGATATTCAGACCCTTCAAAATTGGTGATTTCGTTGAAGCTCAAGGTGAAATGGGTGTGGTAAAAGAAATAGAAATTTTTACTACCAAACTCATCGGTCTTTCTAACAAAGAAATTATCATTCCGAATGGTAGCTTATCCAACGGAAATATTGTGAATTATAGTTCAACAGGAACCAGAAGAGTAGATTTCACCTTTGGGGTATCTTACGACGCAGACATCAAACAAACCAAACAAGTTTTACAAAGTGTCTTAAACTCCAACGATAAAATATTGGAAGAGCCTGCTCCCACCATTGCTGTTGTTGAATTGGCAGACAGCTCGGTAAATTTTGCTGTTCGTCCTTGGGTAAACACTCCAGATTATTGGGATGTTTATTTCGATATTATGGAGAAAACAAAAATAGCCTTAGACGAAGCCGGAATTGAAATTCCGTATCCGCATCAAGTAGAAATTAGAAAATAGGCTTTCGTTTCTTTTCAGGAACAGCAATAAAATCTTTTAGATAAAACGGTTCGAAGTAGGCAACATCTTCGAACTGTTTGTTTTTGTAGGCTTCAAAAGACAATTTAGCCATCTGTTTTGTTGACGGGAAGTACCCATCAAGAAAAACAGCATTTGGATGGGTGATAAATGGCTTGCATTTTTCAGACCCATCTCCTAGAAAATATACCTTCTCTTTTTCAAGAATGTCTTGATATGCATTCTCATCAATAATCACAGCCTCCGTTTCTCGCAACATTTCATATTGATCATCAAATATTGCAGCATACACTTCCAGTCTTCTCGCATCCAACATAGGCACTATACATCCGTCTTCTATAGTCACGGCATGTGCCAGTGAAGTCAATGTGTTAATTGCAATCAGGGGGACATTATATGCAAAACAGATACCCTTAGCTGCAGAAACACCAATTCGTAAACCTGTATAAGAACCCGGCCCTTTACTCACGGCTACGGCATCTAGATTAGACCTATTAATTCCTACTTTTTCAAATAGTTCATGGATAAAAACATGAAGTACTTCGGCATGTGAATAATTCCCATTATTCAACTCTTTAGAGGCAACCGTTTCTCCTTCTTTAGAAAGACTTACGGAACAATTTTTAGTGGCTGTTTCTATGTTTAAGATGTATCCCATAATTGCGTTGCCAAAGATAAGTAATAAAAAAAGCACCAGGGAAAACTGGTGCTTATTGAGCTATTTTTTTATTGACTAGAATTCTAATTCACCTGAATAGAATTGAAGTACCTTGGTCTTAAACACATAATCGAACTTCGAACGAATCATGGTTGCTTGTGCATTTACCAATCGAGTTCTTACCAATTCGAAATCAAAAACAGATAAGGCACCAAAATTGAATCTTTCTTGTGCATTCTTAAAGGCTTCTTCTTGTGCTTCTAAGGAAGTTTTTGCCGCCTCATAAGCTTTTAAGGCTGTTTTTACATCTAAATAAGCCTGTTCAATGGTTTGCTCTAGATTTAGTTTTTCGTTTTCCAAACGAGTTTCTGCAACCTTCTTGCTGATTACTGCTCTTTCAACTCTATTCTTTGTTTGAAATCTATTAAAAATTGGAATACTTAGGTTCAAACCAATCTGGTAATTCAGGTTATTCTCAAACAACTGCTTTGAAATTCTATTATCAATTTCAAATGGGATTCCGTTTGGGGTCATTCCAGAAATAAAATCAGGTTGACCGAGAACTGTATTATAGAACGTGCTTGCTCCGAAGCTATAGGTCAAGGACGGCATGAAAGCCCCTTTCTGAATTTCAATATTGAAATCAGCATCCTCAATAAATTTTGTCGCTCTTGCAATTTGAGGTTGCGTCAGCAAAGATTTTTGGTACACAATATCAGAATTACTATACATCAAAGTAGAACTTGGGGTTCCAACGTCTACTGGTGCAATATCAAACCCTTCGCTCGGCACTTGAATCAACTGTGCTAAGTTTAACAAGGCTAAGTCTAAGGCATTCTCTTGAGACACTACATTTTGAGCATCAGTAGCTGCCGTTGATTGAGCATTTAATAAATCTCCTTTTGGAATTGTTCCTGCTTCAAAACTTTTTTGAGCGGCTTCTATTTGCTTAGAACTTATTTCAAACTGGACTTTTGCCGCAGCCAAGTTTTCTTTCGCGAATAAAACGTTTAAATAGCTATTAACAACTTGAAGAGAAACATTGTTTTCAATCACTTTCAAATCAAGCACGCTAGTTTCAATTCCCAATTTGGCTCTTTTGTAGGTGTTGGTATTTCTAAATCCGTTGAAGATGGTTCCATTACCACTTAGGCCAAGCGAAAGTACATAACGTTCAGCTGAACTTCGAACGTTATCGGCACCCACAGTAAGACCAAAATTCATGGAATTTGAAACATTACCGCCTAAGCTTGGTAAAAAGTTTCCTTTGGCAATTTCTGCGTCTTCCTTTGCAAGTTCAACACTTAGTTTATTTTGTTCAATAGTGATATTCTTTTCTAGAGCATGTTCCACACATTCCTTTAATGTCCATTGTTTTTGAGAAAATGTTACGGTAGCAGAAAGCACTGTTACTACGAATAGAATCTTACTTTTTAACATAGAAAATTTCATATGGTTAGTTTTATGAGCCTGGCTCATTTTTTATTTGATGTTAATAAGACGACTAAAAGTAGAATATGTTACAAGAGATGGCTCTTATTGAAATGTTAATTTTTCAAGCCTTTCTTATAACGGTAAATTGTGTAGATTAAAAAGCCAACCAATATGTATGGGAAAACCATTAAATAGGTAATTCCGTTATTGACTCCCTCGGCCATTGATTCATTTCCATTTTCGATAACCGCCTTACACATGGCGCATTGACCGTAGGAATTTAAAGTACCAACAAATAGAAGAATAAGCAGTATTACTTTACGCATAATAAGGAGAAATCATTAGGTACACAATCACACCAGTTACGGCTACATACAACCACAACGGGAAGGTGATTTTAGCAATCTTTTTATGTTCTTCAAATTTGGTCAATTTGGCACGCATATAGGTCGTTAAGACAAAAGGAATAACCACAATTGAAAGTAGAATGTGAGTAATCAAGATGAAATAGTATACGTATCTGATTATTCCCTCACCACCGAATTTCGTGGAATCAGAGGTCATGTGATAAGCAATATACATCAACAAAAAGGCCAGCGAACAAGCAATCGCAAAGCTGTTTAATCGTTCGTGTAATTTTCTATTTCCCTTTTTGATGGCTACCACCGCCCCAATTAAAAGAACTGCTGTTAAGCCATTGATGCTCGCATAAATTGGAGGTAAAAACGTTAAAGGCTCCACATCAAAACCCAACTTTCGTAAGTTGATTCCAAATAATGCAGCAACCGCAATTGGAACAACTACCGAAGTAATGGTAATTAGCTTCTTATACTTCTTTTCTTGCATTGTTATCTCACTCATCTAAAAGTAATTTTATGTCTTCTTTTAATTCTTCAATTTGATGGTTGAACGTTTGTTCATTCAAAGCTCTGTAATACATGATCGGATTTCCAAACTGATCTTTACGAGATCGGATAAATCCGTTTTTATCAATCAAGGCAAACAAACCAGAATGTTCAAATCCGCCATGAGCTTCTTCGCCTCTGCCGGCGTAGAGTTTAAATCCTTGGTTGGACAGAGCGTACACCACTTCTTCCGACTGACCTGTTAAGAGATGCCAATTCGGGTGCTTGATACCATTATTTTCAGCATAAAGTTTGAGCGTTTCGGGCGTATCAATCTTTGGGGTGATCGAAATTGATGCAATTCCGAAATCTTTTTCACTTATAAAATCAGACTGTATGTCTAGCATTTTCTCTGTCATCTTCGGACAAATAGTTGGGCAGGTCGTAAAAAAGAATTCCACCACATATACCTTTCCTTTGTAGGTTTCATTGGTGATGATTTCACCAGCTTGATTGAGAAACTCAAACTCTGGCACTTTGGAAAAGGTATATAAATCCGCTTTTTTTCCAGACTTCTCTACTTGATTCAATCTAGATCCATCAATCAGTTTGTCATTCGATAAACGATCATCTAAATTTCGAACCACGTAGATTCCGAATAGAAGTACGATAAAGACGACACCAGCGTATGAATACTTTTTCTTCATGATTTAGATTTGACGATCTGCGTTATTCTTTTTCAATGCCAATCGATATTCAGCCAAGACAATTTTCACATCATCCTTCATTTTATTATTCAGCTCAGCGACAGAGTTCATGTTATATCCATAAAGCATTCCGCCTTCTATATCTTCATCATCTGAGCGACCTCGAAGTCCCAGTTCTTTATCAATGATGTAAGCCAATTGACTTCCGTCATTCTCTAAAGCACCATTGGTCTTTAAACCATTAAAATAGCTTTGAATTTCCAAAGCTTCAGCCGGAATGAATAACCAGCTTTTCATATCGGTAAAAACCTCTAAATCCTTCTTAATTTCTAAAATTTCTTTCTCAATTTCCTTGGGATAAATGGCAATCATTTGAAAGTCTTTGAATCCGTAGAAGGGCTTGTATATCTTTTGATTGATATTAAATAATCTCCCTTTGGCGGCCTCAGCATCTGATCCGGTAAAGCAAAGAATGGAAATCTTTTTTGAAAGGGTTTGATTTTCTGCGTTCTTTAGCACAGAGATATTCTGCACGTCTTTGGTAACGACAGGTAGTTTTGCAAAGTTATTAATCCCCGTAGATAGTACAATGTACAAGATAAGGGGTAGAATAAACAAGCAGAAAAGTACAACTCTTTTTTTAGTAACGAAGGCCATAATTTAAAACCACAAAGATACGAATAGGGCAAAAAAAAAGGTGATTAAAATCACCTTAATATTTTCTTAATTTACCATCGAATAAGCGGAGCAAGTGTCTCATTAAGATACTCTCCTTCAATGAGTAATAGTGTTACCAAATAACAAATTAGGAATACTGCCGTCCATACCACGGCT
Source organism: uncultured Polaribacter sp. (assembly GCA_964343335.1). Taxonomy (GTDB): domain Bacteria; phylum Bacteroidota; class Bacteroidia; order Flavobacteriales; family Flavobacteriaceae; genus Polaribacter. The sequence continues at coordinate 23,459 of CAYFJL010000030.1, forward strand.
CTTCTAAACCACTTCTTTTCACCTTCCATGTGCATGAAAGTCCAAGTAATGTAATAAGCCTTTACTAAGGTTAAAATGATAAAGATCCAGTTAAGCGGACTTGTTCCTAAGAAATTCGTTAGGTAAAGAGCATCAGGTTTGATGATACCTAAACCAACCTCAACGATTGTAACGATGGATAGCAATCCGAATACCATCCATATTCTTTTAACATTTGATTCGTGTGCGTGTGCCATATTTAGTTGAATGTTTTAAACGAGATAGAAAAATGTAAATACAAATACCCAAACCAAGTCAACAAAGTGCCAGTATAAACCAACTTTTTCTACCATTTCGTAGTGACCTCTTCTTTCGTAAGTACCTAATATTACGTTGAAAAATATAATGATATTAATGACGATTCCTGAGAATACGTGGAATCCGTGGAAACCAGTGATGAAGAAGAAAAAGTCAGCGAAAATTGTATTCCCGTATTCGTTTACTTCTAAGTTCGCTCCTTCAACTACCATTCTACCATTGGCCAATTCAGAAGCTCCCTTCTCCTTGCTTAAAATCGTCTTTTGTCTAGTTTCAAGATCAATAAGCTCTGTTCTAATAAACACATCCGGATTCGAAGCATAAGAAGCTTGGATCTGTGCAACGGAATATTGAGGTAATGTTTCACCACTTTCAAACCATAATCCGTTTTTTCTAGTATGTTCCTCACGTATATCCATACGATCACCAACCACAAAATCAGCTAATGCAATTTGTTTGCCTTCTTTATTTACAAACTGTAAGATTTTACCATCCGTAGTTTTTACAGCCCCATAAGTTCCATTAATAAAAGTATTCCACTCCCAAGCCTGAGAACCAACGAAAATTAAACCACCGATGATAGTTGCGAACATGTACCAAGTTACTTTGGCTTTCTGCATTTTATGTCCGGCATCAACCGCAAGTACCATCGTCACAGAAGAAAAAATCAGGACGAAGGTCATGAATGCTACGTAGTACATTGGGAACTCACCGTGAATAAATGGAATGTGCGTAAATACTTCATCCGCAATCGGCCAAGAATCAATGAACTTGAATCTTGTTAATCCGTAAGCAGCTAAAAATCCAGAAAAGGTCAAGGCATCCGAAAGGATAAAGAACCACATCATCA
>CAYFJL010000031.1:0-23084 GCA_964343335.1 uncultured Polaribacter sp.
TATATCTCAACCCAAGAGATTGCACAAATGAAAGATGGTGCTTTGTTGGTAAATCTTTCCAGAGGATTTGTGGTTGATTTACCGGCCTTGGTCGAGGCTTTGAAATCTGGTAAGATTGGTGGAGCAGCCATCGATGTATATCCGACGGAGCCACGAAAAAACGGTGAATTTGAAACGGAACTGAAAGGATTATCCAATGTCATTTTAACGCCTCATGTTGGAGGAAGCACTGAAGAAGCGCAAAGAGATATCGCTGATTTTGTACCGAATAAAATCATGGCCTATATCAATTCAGGGAACACGGTAGATGCTGTGAACTTCCCGAATATTCGATTGCCAAGACAGGTAAACGCGCATCGATTCTTACACATTCACAAGAATACTCCTGGTGTGATGGCGCATATCAACCAGGTGTTGGCTGAGTACAATATGAACATTACGGGTCAGTATTTATCCACCGACGAAAAGGTCGGATACGTAATTACCGATCTGAATAAGGATTACAACAAAAAAGTTATCAAGAGCCTCAAAAATATTGAGGGAACCATTAAGTTTAGGGTTTTATACTAACCCTCGATTTTAAGGGAAGTATTTGTTTGTCAATTACTCCAAGATATCTACGACTTCCCAAGTATCTGTTTTTGTTAAACTCATCATAGTGCGGTTGGTTTTCATCCATGGAAGAAAGGTGTACATTTCCTGATGCATGAATGAATTCCATTTTATCATTGCCTAACCAAATGCCAACATGTGTTACTCGCTGTTTTTTCTTTTTGGTGGCCTTTTTACCGAAGAAGAGCAAGTCTCCTTTTTGTAAATCTGAAAAATCTAAATTTTTGTCTACCACTTTTCCGGCGTTCACTTGTTGAGACGCATCTCTTGGAATCACAAATCCGTTCATCAAATACACCATTTTTGTAAATCCGCTACAATCCATCCCCTTGCTAGATGTACCTCCCCATAGGTATGGGAAGCCATCCATCGATTTTGCAACACTTTCAATATGCTGAGCCGTTGCTTCAAGATTGTTCAGCCAATTGAGATAAGGCACCGCCTCGTCTTTTTTGATATAACCAACGCGTTGGTCTGGATATTCCACTTTAAATGAAGTCTTGGTGGTTTCTCTTACAATGAGCAATCCTCCTAACGTGATGTCTGAAATAATTTGATTAAAAGATGCATCGGAGTATACATATCCGAAATTTTTGGTAAAAATTACCTTGGATGCTTTTTGCCATGCTTCAAACTCAGATTCATTCATTCGGGTTATTCCGCCTTTATCCACCCAAGAAATATAGTTATCCGGAGTCTGAACTCGGTAAAAATCACCTTCCTTGTCCAAGACTTTTAATTCCATTCCCAATAATCCTTGCGTTCCGAGTTCTGCCGAATGTTTTGGTTTAGAGCGAATGTTTATTACCGAATTTCTTCCGACAGCATATTTTTTCTCTCCAACAAATTCATCCGGTAATACCCTGATATCCGTTTCCACATTGATATCTAAAGACTTGATGCTATCGGTCAATTTCTGATATACCAGAGGTAGGTCGGTTTCTCCAGAAAGTTTCAATTTGTTCTTTTTGTTTTCAACCTGTATATCAAAAATGGCCACTCGCTTATCTGGCGCAAATTCCTTTTTAAAATGTGCTACAATAGTTTGAACTTGATTTTTGGTTTCATTGTTTGAGGCACATCCAGTTAGAAGAAATAAGGCAAGTAATAGGAAAGCGAGGTATGATTTCATGAGGCATTCATTGGGTTAAATACAGAGCTAATTTATTATTTATTTCTCTTTATAGATTGATTATCTTTGGGCAACTTTCTTTTTACTCATGAAATATCAAAATAGTTTAGCGTTCGCAAGAGAACAAGATGCAGAGGATCCGTTAAAGAAATATCGAAATGAGTTTCATATTCCAAAGGATAAAAACGGAAAAGACTGGTTGTATTTTACAGGGAACTCCCTAGGATTACAACCCAAAAAAGCGCAGTATTATGTCAATCTAGAAATGAAGGATTGGGCAGAACAAGGCGTAGAAGGACATTTTAATGGAACCTATCCCTGGGTTACCTATCCGGAGACTTTACAGGGCATGATGGCCAAAGTAGTAGGGGCAAAACCAGAAGAGGTGATCATCATGGATACCTTGACCACCAATTTGCACTTGTTGATGGTTTCCTTTTACCAACCCACCAACAAAAGACACAAAATTTTAATTGAGAGTGATGCTTTTCCGTCGGATCGTTATGCGGTGCAATCCCAGTTAAAATTTCATGGCTATGATCCGGAAACTTCTTTGGTAGAATGGTCACCAAAAAAAGGGAAAGATCTTCTAGAGATGGAAGATTTCGAGTCCATTTTAGAGGAGCAGGGAGATGAAATTGCCTTGATTTTAATAGGCGGTGTAAATTACTATACCGGTCAACGCTTTGATTTTAAAAAACTAGCTGATCTCGGACATGCCAAAGGATGTTATGTCGGTATCGATTTGGCGCACGGAGTCGGAAACATCATGCCCGATTTGCACAATAGTGGTGTGGATTTTTCTGCTTGGTGTACCTATAAATATTTGAATTCGGGCCCAGGTAGTTTATCTGGAATCTTCGTGCATGAAAAACATGCTCATAATAGAGACTTACCTCGTTTTGCAGGCTGGTGGAATCATAACAAAGAAACGCGTTTCAATATGCGAATGCCATTTGATGTGATGCCAGGTGCTGAAGGATGGCAATTGAGCAATCCGCCTATTTTATCTTTGGTACCTATCCGCGCGGCTCTTGAAATGTTTGAAGAGGTGGGTATGGAGCAATTAAGAGAGAAATCTATCAGACTCACCGGATATTTACAATATTTGATGGATGAATTGGGGTCGGATGTGGTTCGCGTAATCACACCTAGAAATCCAGATGAAAGAGGATGTCAACTTTCCATTAGTGTGAATAATGCCGATAAACGATTGCACGAACAACTTATGGAAAATCACGTGATAACTGACTGGCGTGAGCCTAATGTAATTCGTTGTGCACCTGCACCGTTTTACAATACGTTCGAAGATGTGTATCAATTCGTTCAAATCTTAAAGGGTTTGATTAAAAAGTCTTAAATTTAGAAAGACCAAAAACGACTATATATTGAATAAGAAAGACAACATACTTGTAATTGGAGCAGGTTTGTGTGGTTCTTTATTAGCACTTCGTTTGGCGCAAAGAGGATATAATGTTGAAGTTTACGAAGGAAGACCAGACTTAAGAAAAGTAGAGATTTCTGCGGGAAGATCTATCAATCTTGCCCTTTCCGATAGAGGCTTTAGAGCCTTGCGACTTTGTAAAGTAGATCATCTGGCAAAGGATATTTGTATTCCGATGTATGGAAGGCTAGTCCATGATAAGGAAGGGAATCTATTTGAATCAGATTATTCGGGACGACAAGGAGAATATATCAATTCTATTTCAAGAGGAGATTTAAACGGAATCCTATTAACCGAAGCAGACAAACACGAAAGGGTCAATATTCACTTCAATCAGTATTGCCAGCGCATCGATATTGAAAATAATGTTGCATTTTTTCAAGATGCTGAAACCAGGAAAGTATATACGGTAGAAGCCGATGTGATCATTGGTTCAGATGGAGCGGGTTCTTCGCTGCGGAAGAGTTATTATTCAGAACGTAAATTTCTATTCAGTTTTTCTCAAAACTTTTTGAATCATGGTTATAAGGAATTGGAGATTCCTGCTGATGCCAATGGAAATCATCAAATCAGCAAGGATCATTTGCACATTTGGCCTCGTGGAGATTACATGTTGATTGCCTTACCAAATCAGGATGGAAGTTTTACTGTAACCTTGTTTTTAAGCTTTGACGAAGGAAAATTCAACTTTAATAGTCTAGATTCTGAAGAAAGAATCACAGAGTTTTTTGAAACAGAATTCCCAGATGCCTTAGAGGTCATTCCGAATGTTATTGAAGAATTCACCAACAATCCGACGGCTACATTGGGCACTGTAAAATGTTCGCCCTGGTCTTATAAAGACAAAACCTTGTTAATTGGAGATGCCGCTCATGCCATTGTGCCATTTTATGGTCAAGGAATGAATGCCTCCTTTGAGGATGTGGTTGTTTTTGATGAGATTTTAGATCAAAATTTCGATTCTTGGAAAGAGGTGTTTAGAGAATATCAAAAAGTTCGAAAGCATAATACAGATGCCATTGCAGACTTGGCGATTGATAACTTCTATGAAATGCGCGATCATGTAGCCAACCCACTTTTCAAGGAAAAACGAAAGATTGAGATGGATTTGGAAAAGCATTTTCCAAATGAGTATTTCTCCAAATATTCCATGGTTACTTTTAGAGAAGATATAACCTACCACGAAGCAATGGTGAAAGGTAGAGCTCAAGACAAAGCCTTGTTGAATTTGATTGCTGATAAAGAAGTTTCCACTTCATTGAATATGACGGAAGACGAATTGAGGTTTGTGCTTGATAAAATCAACGAGGAAACCGAAGAGATTTTGCGTGAAGATAAAATAGCCGGACTCTAAGTTAGATATCTCCCATCAACCAACCAGAATGAAACACATCCTTTTACTTTTTCTTTTTTTCTATACTTCTTATGCGATGGCTTGTTCTTGCATTCGAACAGAGTTTGGAAAAAGAGATTACGATAAACCCATGAAAATCGTAACAGGTAAAGTGGTAGCGGTGAAGATTGATCAAGTAAAGCGCCAAAAAGTCATTACCCTAAAGGTGCATCGAACTTTGAAAGGTACTCATCAAAAGAATATAGAACTCAGAACACCCATTAGTAGTGCATCTTGTGGGGTCGGAGTTAGTAAAGGGGATAAATGGTTGTTTTTTGTTTATGATTTTGAAAATTCCAATCACATTAGTCTTTGTAGCAAACATGTTCGGTACAACCGACGACCCAAACAGGATCGCAAGTCTTTTGTGGCAAATAGAAAAAAATTAAGTAGGTACATCAAAAAAATAAAGTCTTATCAAAATGGCAGATAAAGTTACACCGCGTGGAGCCTATCCGCACGTAAAAGTTGTTGGTGATTTCATTTTTGTTTCTGGTACGAGCTCGAGAAGAGCGGATAATACCATTGCAGGGGTGGATATTATTGATGAAATGGGAACCAAACGATTGAATATCGAAACACAAACTAGAGAAGTTTTACAAAACATAGATCGTAATTTGCGAAGCGTTGGTGCCAGTCTAGATGATGTGGTAGATGTTTCAACTTTCCTTGTGAATATGAACGATTTCGCAGGATATAATAAGGCCTATGCCGAATTTTTCAATTCAGAAACGGGTCCGGCTCGAACCACCGTTGCGGTGCATCAGTTGCCACATCCAGATTTGGTGGTAGAGATTAAGGTAACCGCTTACAAGAAACAGTCATGAGAAATTATCTAAGCTTGCTATTCATTATTGCCTTCGGATGGCAAATTCAATCACAAGAGAATTGGGATCAAACCATTGATAAAAAACTCAGCTCAGTATTATGGTCTCATAAAGAATTGGTGAGTATTCCGAACCTACCTCAAGATATTGAGAATGTATATAAGAACATTTCCTGGGTGAAGAAGAAATACAAAGAAGTCGGATTTTCACTTCAAACTTTAGAGTCGTCAACATTGCCGGTTTTATTTGCCGAAAGGATGGTTGACCCAAACTTAAAGACCATCTTGTTCTATTTTCATTTGGATGGTCAGCCAGTAAATCCTGATGCATGGGATCAGGAGGATCCTTTTGTTCCTGTGTTGAAAGAAAAATCACCAAAGGGTGATTGGAAGGCCATCGCTTGGGATCATTTGAATCAAAAAATTAACGATGATTGGCGCATTTATGGACGTGCCGCTGCGGATGATAAGGCGCCGATTGTGATGATGTTGTCTGCCTTACAGATACTCGAGGCCGATAAAATGATGCCGAAGTTCAATCTGAAAATCATTTTTGATTTGGAGGAAGAATACGGATCCAACGGATTCCTTTCGACACTTACAAAGTACAAATCTAAATACGCGGCAGATTATATGATCATCATGGATGGCCCTGCGCATAATTCCAATCAGCCTACCTTAACCTTTGGATGTCGAGGAATTGCAACCTGCAGTATCACTACCCATGGTGGGAAACTGCCTCAGCATAGTGGTCATTATGGAAATTACGTACCCAATCCCGTGTTTACCCTATCTAAATTGTTGGCCTCTATGAAAGGCGAAGACGGTAGGGTGCTCATTGATGGCTATTATGACGGAATTTCATTGGATGAAAAAACAATGACCGTTTTACAATCGGTTCCCGATAATACCGATTTTATTAATAAAGGATTGGTTATAAAGAATGCAGAAAAAGTAGGGGCAAACTACCAAGAAGCTTTGCAATATCCCTCATTGAATGTGCGTCAAATTGGAACATCATGGAAGGGCAAAGGATTAAAGACGGTGATACCAGAATATGCAACCGCCCATATTGATGTTCGATTGGTTAAAGAAACAGACGGAGCCAATCAGTTGCAAAAAGTAAAGAAGCACATTGAAAAGCAAGGCTTTTATGTGATAGATCGAAATCCAACGGATGAAGAGCGAATGATACACGATCAAATTGTGACATTTAAAGCCAATCGTTATGTAAATGCTTTTCGAACGGATATGAGCTCTCCATTTGGTGCCAGATTGAGTCAAAGTCTTACCAAAACTTTTGGGAAAGAACCCGTTCGAATCCGAACTATGGGTGGAACTGTGCCAATTATTCCCGCGATAAACGAGTTAAAGATTCCTGCGATTATTGTTCCTATGGTGAACATGGATAACAATCAGCACAGTCCGAATGAAAACATCCGTGTTGGTAATATCCGACAAGGTATTAAGATTTGTCTGTCTATTTTGAATACTGAGTTTAATGATTGATTTGTTTATTAATCACTCACGATGTCATTCCGACCTTAGCGGAGGAATCTCAAGGGGATGTTTCAAGATTTCTCGACAAGCTCGAAATGACACAAAGCAATAAGTATGATTAAATTCTTCAGAAAAATCCGTCAGAAACTCCTGGTTGAAAATCGATTCAACAAGTACCTAATTTATGCTGTTGGTGAAATTGTTTTGGTGGTGATTGGGATTTTAATAGCCTTATATATCAATAACAAAAATGAGCAAAACAAGAAAGATGTAGAGGCGAATAAGGTACTAGCACAAATTCAAGATGATTTATTGAACACCGTTGAGAATATGCAAAGTCAACGGAGGTTTTATAAAATGAAAGACTCCATTTACCGAATTATAAAGTCCGATACTTTATCGGTATCAGATATGATGAACCCTGAAAACTTTGAAATTCACAGATTTACTTATGATTACGCTCCGTATTTAGTCCCAAAAGAAGGGTTAAATTCTTTTGTTAATAAAGTAGATCAGTTTTCTGAGAAGTACACAAGTTTAGAACCTGAAATCAAGAGATTATATGCTGAGTTCACTTTTTATTATGATGCTTCGCAAGGAGTAATTGAGGATGTTTTAAATAGGCAATATGCTTTTGCACGGAGTCAAAAATGGTATTCAAATGTTTGGTCAAGAGCGGACTTAAAAGAAGAGTTTGTAGATTATTTATTGAATGATTACCGCTATAAAAATGAAGTTGAGACCTATCGAAATTTTATTTTTGGTATTTCTGGAGTAACGGTTCGATTCGAATTGAAGGCCATGTTACTTTATCAAAAAATTCATGACATCACAAAAGAACCGAAGGAAATTCCTGATCTCGTAAAGGATTATTTTAACCCATTACCAGCAAGTTTTGTAGAAAAGTTGGTAGGAACTTATGAATATCAAGATAAGAATGAACCAAAACCTGTTAAGATTGAGTTTAAAAACAATCAACTATTTTTCGATGGAAAACCGGCATATATGAATAAAGACAATGAAATATTATTAGAAGATTTTCCCGTGGTTAATGTATGGAAGTACGATCCCAACGATCAATCATTGAGTTTTGCGTTGCTTAGCGAAGAAAGGACCAAAAGATTTAAGGTACAATGATTAAATTCTTCAGAAAAATCCGTCAGAAACTCTTGGTTGAAAATCGTTTCAACAAATATTTGGTTTATGCCATTGGTGAAATAGTACTAGTCGTAATAGGGATAATCATTGCCTTACAGATTAATAATTGGAACGAAGAAAATAAAGAGAAAGAACGGACAAAGTCCTATTTGAATAATTTGACTTTAGATTTAGAACAGGATATCAGAGAAACAAAAAGGCAAATAAGAAGTATTAAATACAAGGCGATTTTTGTTGATGGTATTGCAGAATATTTTCGGGATAAGAGGATTTCCGAGCTTGATAATCTCGAGGTATTTTATGAAGCATTCGATTATTATGGTTATCGACCACTTACTTGGTATAAGAATACGATACAGGAATTAAGAAGCTCAGGTTCATTAAAATCGATACGGAATGATTCGATCCGATTGATGATTAATCAATATTATGCCTTAACAGATCATTTGGATCAAGATTATAAGGAAGACCATGAGTTGTCTGAAATCATTTATAATAAAGTGTTTAAAATAATTAACACCAATTATCCTCGAAGAAAAGACTTGATTGATACCTTATTTTTATCCTACAGAAAGAAGGATAAATCAATTTTTACCAAATCCAAGGTTTTTGAAACTGCAAAACAGTTAAATTTAGAATTATTGACTGAAGATATGAATGATATTCATGTGTATGTCAACGACTTATTAAATTACAAAGGGAATTTAAATGTTCGGTATAAGAGTGAGTTCCCAAGATTAATCAAAATTGGAGAAACCATCATTCGTTTAATTAAAGAAGAATACAATGATTAAATTCTTCCGAAAAATCCGTCAGAAACTCCTGGTTGAAAATCGATTCAACAAGTACCTAATTTATGCTGTTGGTGAAATTGTTTTGGTGGTCATTGGGATTTTGATTGCATTGCAGATCAATAACTGGAATCTCGAAAGGCAAGATGCCAAATTCGAAAGGGATATACTTTACGATATAAAACGATCCATTGAAAATGATCTTGTTGGTTTTGAGGAGCAACTTCAACGGGTAATTCGAAAAGATCAAGCTATTGATACCATACTTCTAGTAATGAACAAAAAGTTGGTTTTAACTGAAAAGGAACTTACAAAATACCAAAATCGTGTAGGGTTGGGGAATCTCTTGTCTTATGATAAAGCAGCTTTTGAAACCCTGAAAAATAGAGGATTAGGTGTTATTACTTCTGATAGCTTGAAGAAATCCATAACGCGGCTTTATGAAGTAACCTTTCCAAAGTATCATGAATTTATCGAAGATCATTATCAGTATTACAGGCCTAGAATCGATGCTGCTTTTAATGGATTGAAGAAAATCGACTTTTATGAGGATTACTTTAAACCGAGTAAAGATTCTACAGGATTTTTTGTGAATAGGAAATTTGATTTCGATAAAATTTACACTCAAGAATACAAAGATTATTTATTGATTCAGGCCAATTTTAAAAGGGATAATTGGTGGCGATTACTTGCCGTGATTAGAAAAACAAAAGTAGTTTTAGAGTTAATCAATCAAGAAATTCAAACCAGATACGAAAGCGAATCATGATAGAAAAATTCAAATATAAGACGACTGTCATTCCGAACGTAACGGAGGAATCTCAATGTCATGATACGAGATTTCTCGACAGGCCTGTCTTGAGCGCAGTCGAAAGGCTCGAAATGACATATAAAAAGTAATGATTAAATTTTTTAGGCAGATTAGGAAATCCTTAGTTATGGATAACAAAACAACAAAGTACTTCAAATATGCGGTAGGTGAAATTGTATTGGTGATTATTGGTATTCTAATTGCCTTGCAAATCAACAATTGGAATGAAAATCGTAAAACCATTCAAAAAACCAATAACTACCTAAGAGCTCTGGTTACTGAAATAGATAAAAATGTCATTACCCTATCGAATGCCATTGAGTATGTTCACGCTGATATTGAAGAAGCGGCGAATTCACTTAAATTGCTTAACCTGCCTCAAGCTATTAACTACCCTGATAGTACCCTAAAAAAGGCAATGGAAACGAGGCCTATCTATAAAACAATATTATCGCAATCAACTTTTGATGATTTTATTAATGCTGGAATATTGGAAAATATTGAGGAAATTAATTTGAAAAATAGCATCCTATCCATTAATTCGTTGATTGAGGATTGTTATCAAAATTCTAAAAAGTCAGAAGATGCTTGGGATAATTACCAATTACCTTATTTGTTACAAAACAATAATGTTATGGCTAATTGGGATTCAATTAATAACGTAAAAATTTATCATACTAATTTCAGAATTAAGAGAGAGGCTTTTATTCAGAATTTTGATTATTCCAATCTGTTAACGCTTCGGATGCGAATGAATGGGAATTATGAGCGCCAACTGTTGTTTACCAAAGAGGAATTTATCAAAATTTCTGAACGTATTAAAAAACATCTAAATTAGAAGTGTGAATGATCAACTAGTTTCTAAATGAAAATTCAAAACTACATCAACGGAGAATTCAAAGATCCTATTGCAGATAGCTGGTTGGATAATTATGATCCCGCTATGGGAGTGGTTTATGGACAAATTCCGAATTCCTTACAAGGGGATGTTGATCATGCGGTTGAAGCTGCAGAGGAAGCTTTTCCTAATTGGTCGAACACAACTTTAGAGCTACGTTCAAAAATATTACAACGCATCGCCGATTTGCTCCTAGAAAATCTCGAAGAATTTGCTTGTGCCGAGACCAAAGACAATGGTAAGCCCATTTCACTCTCGCGTACCATTGATATTCCTAGAGCAGCCAGCAATTTTAGTTTTTTTGCCAAAGCCATTACCCAGTTCGCATCTGAAAGTCATGAAAGCGTTGGTTTGGATGCCATCAACTTTACCTTGCGTGAACCCATTGGAGTGGTGGGATGTATCTCCCCGTGGAATCTACCTTTGTATTTGTTCACTTGGAAAATAGCACCAGCCTTGGCGGCTGGAAATTGTGTCATTGCTAAGCCCAGTGAGGTAACACCGTTGACTGCATTCCTACTTGGGGATATTTGTACACAAGCAGGATTGCCAGCCGGAGTGCTGAATATAGTTCACGGATTAGGACAAACAACTGGACAGGCCATTGTGGCACATCCAAAGATAAAGGCCATTTCTTTTACGGGAGGCACACAAACCGGTGCGCATATTGCTCGAGTGGCTGCTCCGATGTTTAAAAAATTATCGCTAGAATTGGGAGGGAAGAATCCGAATATCATTTTTGCGGATTGCGATTACGATAAGATGTTAGCTACCACCATACGATCGTCTTTTGCGAATCAAGGGCAGATTTGTTTGTGTGGCAGTCGGATTTTGGTCGAAGCATCCATATATGAAAAGTTCAAATCAGACTTTATTGAGAAGGTAGCTGAGCTTCAAATTGGAAACCCGATGGACGAACAAACCGATATTGGTGCCTTAGTTTCAAAACCTCATTTACAAAAAGTGGTGTCTTATATCGATAATGCCGAAGAACATGGTGGAACGGTTCTTTATGGCGGAAAAGAATTAGCGGTAAAAGGAATGCAGAAAGGATATTATTTGCAACCAACAATTATCGAAGTAAAAGACAACCAGTGTAAATTGAATCAAGAGGAAATTTTTGGTCCAGTGGTAACCATTATGTCTTTCAAAACGGAAGATGAAGCAATTGAATTGGCCAATGGTGTGAAATACGGATTGTCGGCAACTTTATGGACCAACGATTTGAATCGAACCATGAATTTCTCTAAGAAATTACAAAGCGGAATTGTTTGGGTCAATACCTGGATGCTTCGTGATTTACGAACGCCATTTGGAGGTCAAAAAGACTCAGGAGTTGGCCGTGAAGGCGGAGTAGAAGCACTGCGCTTTTTTACCGAGCCCAAAAACATTTGCATTTCTTTCTCGAAATAGTATTTTCAAAATTTTAACAAATTTTTCTTCATTTCAAAAGGTTCAAAATTTGATTTAAAAAATTGATAAACAGGGTCTTGTATTTTATCTGAGTTTATGTAAAATTTCTTATTTTAATTTGTTCTAAATAAAAGTTTTGTCGTATTTTTGCATCCGAATAATTAAAAATGAAAATGATGATGTTAAAAAAATTGACAAAAACGACCTTATTTTTATCACTTGGAATTGCTATGATTTCTTGTACAAACGAAGACAGTACTATTATCCCAGAATTGCAAGTACCCACCACTTATAATTCGGCTTCTTATGACTCAAATGTTACTGCTGAAGATACCGTGATTGGAGAATTACTATCCATGACAGCCGAGCTAAATACTGCAGAGGCCAACGCACAAACGACCACCGTTGCTTCGATTTCTTTTCCCCAAACCTTAGCGACAATTACCCAACCAGATTACAGGGTATTGGTTGATGGATGGTTGACTGAATTGGTCAATTCAGCCAATTCAACAACCGGATTTCAAAATCCAGGTTTAAATGGTTCGCCAATGCAAGGTGAGCAAGGAGGCTTGTTAGGAACAAGACTATTGGATGAAAATGGATTAGAATTAGAACAAATGATCGAAAAAGGATTGTTTGGAGCTGCTTTGTACAATCACGCCATTGATGTAATTCAAAACGGTGATTTAACAAACCCTGCAACGATTGATCGATTGGTTGAAGTTCACGGTACTGATGCATCTTTTGATCCAGCAACAACCACAGCGGCGGCTAAATACTCAAAAAGAAGATCCAACTTGACTGACGAAACAGGGTTGTTTTTTGATATCAAAAGAAATTTATTGACTGCGAAGGCAGCCATTGAAGGCGGTGCCGATTACAACACGCTTAGAGACCAGGCGCTGGCTGATTACCTGTTAAACTGGGAGAAGTCAAACTTTGCGACGGTAATCTTTTATTGCTATTCAACAAAAGTGCAATTGCAAAATGCACAAACGGATGAAGATCGTGGGAATGCCATGCATGCCTATGCAGAAGGTGTCGCTTTTGCACACGGATTTAAAAGAGCGTCACAGAAATTGATCACCGATGCTCAAATTGATCAAATTTTAGTGGATTTATTGGCGCCAGAAGGACAAACTCCAGAAAGTTTCAGATTCTTGAACGAGGCTACCCTTATCAATAACCTAGATCGAATTGTTGCTGATATTCAGATGATCTATGGCTTTACAGACGAAGAAGTACAAAGTTTTTACGTGAACAACTAAACATATAATAAAAGAGGAATTGGTGAACACCAATTCCTCTTTTTACAGAGAATACATTGAACCAATAATTCCACGATTCATGAATTTTAAAAAACAAATTCTTTCAATCACAACCTTAATTTTATCAACCCTCTTATTGTTTAATGCTTGTAGCAGCTCTGAAGAAGAAATTGTAAATCAGCCTGCAGGTTTTGATCGATCTGAAATGTTGCAATCGATTGCAGACAATTTGATCATTCCGAATTTTGAAGCTGTACAAACAAGTGTTAATGCACTTCATACTAGTGTTCAAAATTTTGTAATCAACACAACAGAGCAGAATTTGCAGACCATGCGAAACAACTGGGTTCAGGTAGTGAAAGATCATCAGCATACCAATGCCTTCGGATTCGGTCCTGCTAATTTGTTATTGGGTTCCTACGCCAATGTTTTGGGAGCTTTTCCCGTGAATACGGCCAACATTGAGCAGAACATTCAGAATTCGAATTTCGATTTGGCGAATAGTTTTGCCACGGATATCCGCGGATTCTACACGGTTGAATATTTGATCTATGGAAGTGGTCAATCGGATGCACAATTGCTAAGCGGTTTTACCCAAGAACGAAGAGATTACTTGGTATTGATTGTGAATGAGCTAAAATCCACTTTCGATACGATTGTGAGCGAATGGCGTGGGACTTACAGAAATGAGTTCATCAGCAATGATGGTACTTCAGCAGGTAGTTCTGTGTCCTTGTTGTACAACGAATTTGTAAAGTACTATGAGGTTCTTAAAAACTTTAAGGTTGAATTACCAGCTGGACTAACTGCGGGTCAAGCCGGACCAGACGGAACCTTGGTAGAAGCTTATTACAGCGGTTTCTCACGCGATTTGATTATAGAGCATTTTGAAAGTTCGAAGAATATTTATTTCGGAAGAACAAGGTCTGGGCAATCCATAATTGGTTTCGAGGAATATCTAAAATCAGTTGTTGGAGGAGAAGATTTGGTGAATGCTACGCTTTCTGCAATTACAAGAATTGACAATGCGATTGCTGCTTTACCAACAGGTGAATTGTCTGCGAATGTTGGTGATCAAAGTTTGGTGACGCTAAGAGATGAACTTCAGGCAAATACAGCAAATTTCAAAAGTTCCATGAGCTCGCTATTAGGCATAAGTATCACATTTAATTCAGGGGATGGTGATTAAAAACTAATCCTTGTAAACTCAATCCTACAAATAGAATAGAGACTTGTTAAACCAAAGAATAACAAATTATCTAAATAAAAAACTTTCCATAGCGCCTTTAGCAACCTTCCGAATAGCATTCGGTGCGGTGATGCTTTTTAGCACAATAAGGTATATCTACATGGGTTGGGTCGACACACAATTGGTCGACCCTATTTTGCATTTTAGCTATTTTGGTTTTGATTGGATACAACCCTTGCCAAGAATTGGAATGTATGCAGTTTTTGGTTTATTGATACTCTCAAGTTTGGGTATCTTACTCGGATACTATTACCGAATTTCGACAGTTTTGTACTTCGTAGCATTTACCTATGTCGAGCTCATTGACATCACGTACTATCTGAATCATTACTATTTCGTAAGTATTGTCTCCTTCTTATTAATATGGCTGCCTGCCAATCAGAACTATTCGTTGGATGCCATTAGAAAGCCCGACATGGCCCGTAAAGAGATATCCGCCTGTTGTGTTGATCTTTTAAAATTGCAGATCGCCATCGTTTACATTTATGCCGGACTTTTCAAAATAAATACCGACTGGCTTTTAAAGGCTTTACCTTTAGCTATTTGGCTGCCTGCAAAAACCAGCATTCCGCTTATCGGTGGAATTTTTCAATACCAAGAAACAGCCTATCTCTTTAGCTGGATGGGAATGCTCTTCGATACTTTCGTTGTTTTCGCATTGTTATTCAAACCGACACGGATGCTTGCCTACATCGCGGTGGTGGTCTTTCATACCTTAACTGGAATCCTGTTTCAAATTGGGGTGTTTCCGCTAGTCATGATGTTGGTGGTGACCATTTTCTTTCCAGCAGCTACTCATGAGCGAATTTTGAACCGAATCTTCAAAAAATTTAGAAGCTCGAATTCAGTAGAACGGGTAGATCAACTAAATCGTAGGAACAGAATTCTCGTTCCATTACTCACCATTTTTATGTTGTTTCAATTAATGTTTCCATGGAGGTATTTGCTCTATCCGGGTAATATTTTTTGGACCGAAGAAGGCTATCGTTTCTCATGGAGAGTAATGCTTATGGAAAAAGCCGGGACCGCAACTTTTTATGTCAAAGATGGAGAAAACGGACGTGAGGGCTCGGTCATCAACAGTCAATTTCTCAACGATCATCAAGAAAAACAAATGGCCATGCAACCTGATTTGATTCTACAATTTGCTCATTATTTAAAGACTCATTTTAAAGATAGAGGAATGACAAATCCGAAAGTAAGGGCAGAGGTTTGGGTGACTTATAATGGCAGACGAGCACAATTATTAATTGATCCGAAAAGGGATTTAACAAAGGAAATAGACGGATGGAAAACCAAAGATTGGATACTTCCTCTAAAGCAATGACAATGAGAAAATTAGTTCTTTACTTTTTTATACTATATGGACTAGGAATGCAAGCACAATCGTATAAGGTGTCTGGTCGAATTCTCAGCGAGAATGACAAACAACCG
Source organism: uncultured Polaribacter sp. (assembly GCA_964343335.1). Lineage (GTDB taxonomy): Bacteria > Bacteroidota > Bacteroidia > Flavobacteriales > Flavobacteriaceae > Polaribacter. Next base: position 15,930 of record CAYFJL010000031.1, read on the forward strand.
ATATCCGAAGCTTTGATTGTTGATAAAGAGACGACGAAGTTTGTGGTTTCTGATGAAAAAGGAAATTTTGAAATCAGATTGAGAAAAGGCGTTCACACGATCAGCGTCACCAGCCTTGGAATGATGGAAATGTCAAAAACTATCGATGTTTCCAAGGATTTGCAAGTCAATTTTTACTTAAAGGATGATATCTTTCAATTGGATGAGGTCGCTATTGCTACTAAAAAGAAAACCTACGGAATCACCCGTTTGAAAGGAGTAGAAGGATTCGGAATCTTTGAAGCTAAGAAAAATGAGGTGATCGTATTGGATGATTTTGCAGCCAATAAAGCGGCGAATACAGCTCGTCAAGTATTTGCCAAAGTTCCTGGACTCAATATTTGGGAGAGTGATTTTGCAGGACTCCAGCTAGATATCGCGGCTCGTGGATTGGGACCGAGTAGAACGGCGAATTTCAATACCCGTCAGAATGGTTATGACATGAGTGCTGATGCTTTGGGGTATCCTGAAAGCTATTACATGCCAGCGCTTCAAGCTATCGACCGAATTGAAATTGTTCGCGGTGCTGCTTCGCTTCAATACGGAACACAGTTCGGCGGAATGCTAAACTTTAAATTAAAAGATGCACCCAATGTTCCGTTGAAAATTAACGCAGAGCAATCCGTAGGATCTTTCGGATTAACCAATAGTTTCGTAAGTGTTGGTGGTACAAAGGATAAATTCGACTACTATACCTATTACCAATTCCGACGTGGTGATGGATGGCGTGATAACTCAGGATTCAATTCACATACTGCTTTTGCGAGAATCGGATATCGAGCCGATGAAAAACTAAAACTGACCTTAGAATATTCTTTTTTAGACTACGAAGCACAACAACCAGGCGGATTAACAGATGATATTTTCAATGCTGGTGATATTACTTCCTCGAATCGGTCGAGAAACTGGTTTGGAGTAACTTGGAATCTGTTGGCATTGATTGCTGATTATAACTTTAATGACGATACCAAATTGAATATTCGCACCTTCGGACTCCTATCAGAACGAAATGCCTTGGGTAATTTGGAGCAAATTGGGGTGCCTGACAATCCATTAGAAAATAGAACCTTAATTAATGATAGATTTGGGAATTACGGAATGGAAGCGAGGTTACTACTCAACTACAGCTTGTTCGGTAAACCTTCTACCTATGTCGCTGGAATGCGTTTGTATCGAGGACATACGCAAAGGATGCAAGGCGATGCGAACAATTCGAGTAATCCGGATTTCTATTTCTTAAACCCGAATGATCCTGAAGAATTCGATTATGATTTCCCGAGTCAGAATCAGTCTTTGTTCATTGAGAATCTCGTCAATTTAAACTCCAAATTAAGCCTAACAACTGGGGTTCGTCTAGAACGAATTATCACAGAGGCTGAAGGATTCTGGAAATTGAATCGTTTTGATTTTTCTGGAAACCTAATCTCCTCAACAACCAATTTTGATAGTTCTTCAGAAGAGCGTGTGTTCCCACTTTTTGGCGTCGGATTGAACTATGATTTAAAGCTCGATTTAGAATTATATACCAACTTTTCAACGAATTTTAGATCCATCACCTTTAGTGATTTGAGAGTGGTGAATCCCAACTTTCAATTAGATCCAAACATTCAAGATGAAAATGGATTTAATGCAGACTTAGGAATCCGAGGGAATTTATTTCCCTGGTTGAGTTTGGATGCTAGTTTGTTTTTGTTGCGATACAACGATCGAATTGGATTGTTTGAGCTCCCTGGAAGTACCACTTTATTCCGCACCAATATTGGGAATTCAAGACACATCGGGATGGAATTATTCAGTGAGTTAGATATTACCAAACTATTGAAAACAGAACAAGGAAATGCATCGAGATTGGCCCTATTCATGAATTTGGCATTGACTGATGCTAAGTATATTGAGTCTGATATTTCTGCTATCAGAGGGAGAAGAGTAGAATATGTGCCCAATGTGATGTTGCGTACCGGTTTGAATTATCGCTACAAAGGGTTCAAAGCAAGCTTTCAATTTTCACACCTAAGCGATCAGTTTTCGGACGCTACGAATTCCATTTTTAATCCGAATGCACTGACCGGTAAAATACCGGCCTATTCAATTTTTGATTTGTCCACCGAATACAACGTCAACAGTTGGAAGTTTTCGGCCGGAGTGAATAATCTAACCAATGAAAAGTATTTCACGAGGCGTGCCGAGAGTTATCCGGGACCAGGAATAATTCCGGCTACAGTTCGTAGTTTTTACGCATCGGTAGGCTATACCTTATAATTCGGTCTATATTTTTTTTCTTGGTAGATTCCTGCTGAATTATTGTATTTTTAAAATTCAATAATCAACGTATGAACTTAGGAATCCAGAATAAAAATGCTTTGGTCTGCGGAAGCTCCCAAGGAATAGGGAAGGCCGCGGCTATTGCTTTGGCAGAAGAAGGTGTAAATGTCACCTTATTGGCTAGAAACGAAGAAGCACTTCAAGGTGTATTACAAGAATTGCCGAACAAGAATCAGCATCACGATTATATAGTGGCTGATTTTTCAAATCCAGAAACCGTTCAAAAAGCCGTTTTAGATCATGGTGCTAATTTTCATATCCTGATTAATAATACAGGTGGTCCTAGAAGCGGATTGATTCAAGAGGCTACTTCCGAACAGTTTTTGAATGCCTTTACCATGCACTTGCTGGTGAATCAGAAATTAAGTCAGGCTTGTTTACCTTTCATGAAAAGTGAAGGATTTGGTCGAATTATCAATGTGATTTCTACTTCAGTGAAAGAACCTATTCCGGGGTTAGGAGTGAGTAATACCATTCGAAATGCGGTTGCCAATTGGGCAAAGACTTTATCGGGTGAGGTTGCTGCGGATGGCATTACGGTTAATAATGTGTTACCTGGTTTTACACAAACCATTCGACTTGATGAAATCGTAGGAATTAAAGCAAGAAAGGAAGGAACCAGTGAATCTCAAATGGAGGAAATCATGAAGAATTATGTTCCGATGAAGCGATTTGCCAAAGCCGAAGAAACTGCGGCTGCCATTGCCTTTTTAGCGAGTTCGAAAGCTAGTTATATCACAGGTATCAATGTGCCTGTTGATGGAGGAAGAACAAAATCTTTGTAACTTTAAGTCATAAAATCAATCAATATGAACAATCTTGTACAACCCATAAATTTTAAAAAGTGGATTGATGAACACCGTCATCTGTTAAAACCGCCTGTTGGAAATAAGGTGGTTTGGAAAGATGCCGATGTGATTGTGATGGTCGTTGGTGGTCCGAATAGTAGAACCGATTATCACTACAACGAAACACCGGAATTTTTCTATCAAATTGAAGGCGATATCGTCTTAAAAGTGATTGATAATGGCGAACCCAAAGACATTCACATCCGTGAAGGAGAAATTTTTGTGTTGCCACCAAAGATTCCGCATTCGCCACAACGAGGTGCTAATACCGTCGGATTGGTCATTGAATATCCACGACCTGAAGGCGTGAAAGATAGATTGCAATGGTATTCTGAGGAAGACACAAGCCTGATTTATGAGGAAGAGTTCACTCTAGACAATATTGAAACAGATATGCCAGCCATTTTTGATCGATACAATAATTTGAGAGAAAAAGGCGAATTGTAAATGGCTATGAAACAGCGCAAACTTCGTATCAACGGTCATTCACACTTGCTTCCCTATCCTGAAGAAATTCCGGATTTCATGAGAGAAAAAGGAATCTTTTGGGTGGATAAAGATCGAAAATACATGCTCCAAAAAGATTGGAATCGACCCATAACCGATTCAAGTTTTTTCCTCAATGAAAAGTTAGCTTGGATGGAGCATTTCAAGATTGATCATGCTGTGGTTTTAAATTTGTCACAGTTGTACGGAAACGGACTTCGTTTGGAAGAAATGAAACAGGCTTTGCGTTTTCAAAATGATTTCAATGCCCGAATTCAAGAAGACTATCCTTCAAAATTTACTTGCGGATTCGTAGTACATCCTGGTTTTGTAAGAGGGGCTTGTTGGGAAATTGAACGTTGCGTTGAAGAACTAGGAATGCGATTACTTTGTTTGCCAACCCACTACATGGATACCATAGGTACTTGGCGTTCGATTTTTGATGAAGAGAACGAGCCGATTTTTGAGTTGGCGAATAAATACAATCTAGCAGTTGAAATACATCCTTATGATGGAGAGAAATTCATCAAGTTAGAGAACAACAATTGGCGATTTCATCTGATTTGGATGTTGGCGCAATGTGCCGATGCTTATCATTTCTATACCTTAAACGGTCTCTACAATAAATATCCAAACATGCGCGTTTGCTTTGCGCACGGAGGTCAATTGGCCCAAATGAACTTGGGACGAAGAATTCAAGGCTTTGATGGGCGCCCCGATTTATTTGAAGGAAAGGAACATCCTCGTAAGGCCGTCGGTCATCAAAATATATTTTTCGATACGCTAGTTCATGATACAGGATCCTTAGGATTACTCATTAAAAATCAATCTTCAAAACAGGTATTGTTAGGGTTAGATGATCCGTATCCTTTGGGAGAAATGGAAAGTGATAAGCAATCGTCTTATCCGGGTAAGATTCTAGATTTAGCCATTAAAGAACAAATAATTACAGAAGCAGAAAAAGACCAAATGTGGGATGACAACGTTTTACAATGGTTGTTCGGAGATGATGAAGCACAAAAGTCTGCTCTGGTTTCTAAAATTTTGGGTTGATGAATGCAAGGAGAGCACTTTTGTTTCCCCTTTTTATATTGATCACTTTTTTCGTTCAAAGTCAAGAAATCCTTTTTGTTGGAAACAGTTTGACCTACACCAATGACTTACCGAATATCTTGGAGCAAATTGCAGCACAGTATGGAAAGAAAGTAGAAACCGAATCTCTTAGTTATCCCAATTACGCCATAATTGATCACCTCAATGAAGGGAAGTTGCAGATCATTCTTGAAGAAAAATCCTTTGATTATCTAGTAGTACAGCAGGGTCCATCTTCACAAGAAGAAGGAAGAAAGATGTTAATTGAGGATGGTGAAAAACTGAAAACGCTGTGTGATAAACACAAAATTCAGTTGGTGTATTTCATGGTCTGGACTTCAAAGTCTTGGTATCAAACCATGGATCAAGTAATTGAAAACCATACTATGGCAGCCAAACAAAATAAAGCACTTCTTTTTCCAGTGGGGAAGGTGTGGAAGGCATTTTTAGAGAAATCTCCAACCACAAATTTGTATGATTCTGATGGTTTTCACCCTTCTAAAGCGGGTAGCTTTCTGGCAGCGTTGACCATGTTTCATAACTTATATCCTGATTCAGACCTGAGTCAACTTCAGAGTCAATTTTACAAGGACTGGACATTCAGTCAAAAAGAGTATGACATTTTGGTTCAAACAATAAAAACAGAATTAAACTAACCTTGACACTGCTTCAAAACGGCTTGTGCACGTTTTACCTGAAATCTCGGATAGAACTTTTCAGTTAATTTTTCCGCCTTGCCAACTTCAATGGCTTTAATCACTTGGTCGCAATAAGGTTTGGTTGATTTTCCGAAGAAACGAGCAGCACCCATATTCCATTCGGCATAACCTAAAATAACTCTAGGGTTATTCGGAGCAAGTTCTAATGCTTTTTTATAGAGTTGAGAATTCTTTCCAGACATGGTCATCCCGTATTTCTGTCCGTCAAAATTAATATAAGCCGTATGCAATAGGGCTTGGGTAATCATTAATTCTGGGTTGTTTTCTGATAAGGAGTTGGCTGTATCAATATACCCTTGTGCTTTGTCTAAAGTTGCTTTTAAAGTCGCTTCATCTTTGATGTTGAAGGCACTTTGAATTTCTAGTTGTGCAACATAATAGTTAGGAATCCAGTTTTCTTTTTCTGCTTTAGAAATTCGCTCAAATAACTGCGATGCTTGTTTGTTTTTTCCTTCGCCCCAGAGAGCAAATGCCTTCTGCATCCCTTTTTCATAGGCCGATTGACTAAATGCTGCAAAGCTTGAAATAAATAGACAAAGTGTGATTAGTTTTTTCATGATTGATAGTTGATATTGGATTGATTTTTTACAATGAAATAGGCTACAATAACATTCGGCACCCAAGCCAACCACGAAACAACTTTGTAAGCGGCTAAGAACTCTCCAAATGCCACACTTAGCAATGGAAGCCAAATTCGAAGTGTTACAGCACCAAAGGTTAAGGCATAGCTATAAAGCATTAGATTTAAGTGTTTTTGGATATCACCTTTTTTAACAGTATGGAAGGACATATAGGTAGTGTACAGCCATAGCACTGCCAAACTCGAGAACCCTATTTTAGTAATGAGTCCGCCAGTGGCATAGTAGGCAATGTATAGTCCTGAAATACCACTAATTAAACAAGAAGCTACATAGATCTTCCCAATGATTCGATGGGTTGAAAGATTCTTTTCTCGAAACTTTTTAAGGAACTGAATCCACCCTACCAACAAGGCTAATCCGCCTAAAACAATATGTAAGTAGAAGAATACATTCCAAACTTCATTAGCTAGTAAATCGGCCGACTTTGTGCTTAATAATCCGAATTTCTGATCGATTACAAAATAAAGGATCGGATAAAGACCAATTCCAATACAAGAAAGAATAAAAATGATATGTAGAACCTTTTTTAGCATACTTTAAAACTTAACCGTAACCTTAATATCTCCCTTGATGGAGAATTTTGCTTTTTGATAACTAGGTGGTCCCATGAATCCTTTGGCATTATTGGAAAAACCATACGACTCTTTGGGGATTCCGACGAAATTGGTGTCTAACTTTCCATTGCTGTTTTTATCATGAAAAAATGAAAATGCATATTCCCCTTCTTCCACTTTATAATTGGCGGTAACGGTAGTTCCCTCTACTTTTAAGGTTAGTCCTTGACCATCCTTTAAAAAGGATTTCTCAGAATTTGATAACAAGACTAGTACGTTGCCAGTTTGTTTTTTAATCCCTTCAATTTCAATGGTTAGGGTGTAGGATTCCTGCGCTTTTATCCCTATTGATCCAAGAGCTAGGAATAAAATAGAAAAGAAAATGTTACGCTTCATGTTTTTTAATTTTAGTCAAATATCATTTTTATCTTTTACAATGTACCAATAATAATAC
>CAYFJL010000032.1:0-23042 GCA_964343335.1 uncultured Polaribacter sp.
CTCTTGCCATACCACCCATCATATGATATAGTACGTGACAATGAAAGAACCAATCTCCATACTCTTCGTTGTAGAACTCTATAACCACTTTCTGCATTGGCGGTACATTGACGGTATGCTTTAATGGTGAACGTTCATCATTTTCGTTAACGACCCTAAAATAATGACCGTGCAAATGCATTGGGTGGTGCATCATCGTTAGATTGTTGAGTGTTATTCGGGTTACTTCGCCACTTTTGATTTTTATTTTATCAGTTTCTGAAAGTGGTACGCCATTCATACTCCAAACATAGCGTTGCATATTTCCGGTCAGGTTCAACAGAATATCGTTTACGGGTAAGTTGGCCTTGAATGTGGTATTTTCGGTTGCCTTTAAAAAGTCGTAGTTGAAATAGGTTTTACGTGTGCTGTAATTGAAAGACACGGTGTCCTTTTGCATCATAGACATATCGTGGCCCATATGGTCGTTTGCCTTCATATCCATTTGATTACCCATTTTGCCATCCTTCATATCCATATTCATCCCGTACTTCTGCATCAAGACTTCTGGCGTTTTCTTTTTTTTGTTGCCCACCATTGCAGGGGCTCCCATTTTCATATCCATTTTGGCCATATCCTTCATCATCTCTACTTTATCAGGCCTACCAATTCTTTTGGCTGGATATAGGGTTCCATTGCCTAATTGTATAGAGGTATGACCCGAACCATCTTGAGCCGTTGCAGTAACTTCTAAAGTGCCTTCGGGAATTGTGACAATAACATCATACGTTTCGGCTATACCAAATAGAAATCGGCTTTTGGACACTGGTTGTACGTCGATACCATCACTAGATACCACCATAGGGTTTCCGCCACCAAAATCCAACCAATAATAGGTAGAAGCCGATGCATTGATGAAGCGAAGCCGTACTTTTTCACCTGGCTTGAATTCTGGATATTCCGCTAACGACTTTCCATTGGTTAGAAAGGCAGGATAATAGATATCTGCTATGTCAGCACCTTCCATACGGTCTCTCCAAAATTTAAGCTGGGCACCAAGAGCTCCTTCTGAAATGACCCTGCTTAGAGGAACCGCAGTACCTTTTTTAACTTGATACCACTCGTTACCTCTTTTAAGGTTTCGTAATACATTCATTGGTTTTTCATAGGTCCAATCTGACAAAACCACCACCAAATCTGTATCGTATTCCAGAGTTTTTTCTTTTGGATGAATGATAATAGACCCATAAACACCCTTTTGCTCTTGTAACATTGTATGGGAATGGTACCAATACGTGCCCGATTGGTTGATGGGTATTCTGTATTGGAAAGTTGTTCCGGGTTTAATAGGTGGCGTGGTTAAATAGGGTACACCATCGTAAAAATTGGGAAGTATCAAACCGTGCCAATGCACTGAGGTTTCTTCATCCATTTTATTGGTTACGTTGATTATGGCAAGGTCTCCCTCATCAAATTCTAGAACAGGTCCTGGAATACTACCATTGATGGTCATTGCTTTTGAGCTTACACCCCCAAGCGTCATTTTATTTTCTTCTATAGTAAGGTTATATTCCTTTATAGTGCGTCCTTCTTCCTTCCTATCCGAACCGTTTGTGCCTACTTGGGCAATAATACCCGAGCTTGAAATGAGGAGTCCCAATAATATTGTGATTTTCTTTAACATATTTTTCATTTCAATTTTTCAAATTCATAATTATCTCATATTACCACTTCGTTTGTATCTCTATTGGCTTGATTGATATTGAAGTTGTCTCATTTACTTTCTCTGTTCGTAATATAACATAGGGTTTGAACGCCCCATCTTTTCAATCAAAGCCTTTCATCGCTCTGAACGGTCCAACCATCCTTTGAACCTTCCCACGACCAATGATATTATCAACACGAGGATACCAAAACCCAAAGCCCACCAATACATGTCCATCATTTCATGTTTTGTGTTCTATTCCAATCATTTTTATCCATTTTTCTGTAAGATGGTAATAGAAAAAATTTCAATTTTGCTATGGAAACTTCTCTTAATGGTTCATTCGGCCAACTTCTTTAAACTTTAAAAAATTTTCCTCTGATTCAAAGTAGGCCACCTTACCATCCATGCCCATTAGAACAATAAATGCCTCGGTTTTATCTACCCGTTGTTTGCTAAACGGGTCAAGCGCTGTTCTAGCTTCATCATGTTCATTCAACGTCTTAACACACATCTGGCAACAGCCATAGTATGTTTTTCCATTGACGGGAACGGGTATCTGCAATTTGCCCATGTAGGCATCGTTGACCATACAGACCTGCTCAGTGGGTACCTGCGAACCTATCTGGGGTGATTCAGATGCTTTGGTATTCGGCAAAGTGGTCACTGCTTCTTGCGTATGTTGGTGTACTGTTTTTTTATTTTCTGGTTTACAGCCCAAAAAGGTCAAAATCAAAAAGCCTGATAGTAATATTCTCATTCCATTCTTATTTTTTTGTTCTTATCTTAATTCTTTCCATCGCTATGCTCACCGTTGCGGATTTTGATGCTGTAATCAACACTGCTCACATAAATGAGGCCGTCACCGCTTTTGCCTGTTTTTGCATGTTCTCTGATAACTTTGATGATTGTATCAACATCCATGGCATTACAGACTATTTCAATTTTGATGATTTTTTGGTGCAAAAACGGAAACCGTAAACTTGGAAATTGTTCTTCAGGATCTACATAATCTCCGACACCTTCTCCCTTAAATACCGTGAAACAGCAGAAGTGGTCTTGTTTTAGGTACTTGGCCACCTCCCCAAGTTTTTTTTCTCTTATGAATGCTTTAATCTCCTTCAAACCCATATTTTCAAAATTTTACTTTCAATCGATTTTACCCATCATTCGACAATGGTGGATTCAGTTGTGCCGCAGGTCAGCATTTTACTGCCCATATAGGGATTTTTTATCGTTTCTTCCAGACTGAGCCAATAGGCCCCTTGGTTATTATCTGCCATGGGACAGAATTGTTCGAACACCTCTTTGTTTACTCCAAAAAGACGTACACCCTTTGATAAATGGGCCGACAGATGCTTAAAGTGCCCCCTTTGCTTTTCAATATTGGAAGTTTTACCAATGGCCTCTGATGACGATTTGATTTCATTTGAAATGGTCATCCAATGATTGTGGGCCTCATGGTCGCTCAAAAGTTTCATATCGACCTTTTTTAAGGAAACCAATAATTCATCGGCGTGCTTTTTGGTTGTGTTGGCATCATCTTTTACTAAGGCGTCCTTAATATCTAGATAGTTGCCAAAGACTTTTTCAAGCTGCTCCTTAAAGGTTTCTGACACCTCCAATCTTTTTTCCATACGGCTGTGGTCTGTGTCATTGGGCATTTCAGAATGGTCCATGGATTCATTTGACCTCATTTCACCTTCCGTCTCTTTTTCTCCACCTATATCCATACCTCCATGATTATGTCCGGTCATCACTACCCCACCTTCGGGATTCATCATGCTTTTTTGGCCTACCAACTGAGCCGAGGCATCGATTCTGAACACACCGTTAGTCGCCACAACTTCACCCGCTTCCAATCCTGATTCAACGATGTAATAATCACCCATGTCCGCTCCCAGTTCAATTTCCTTGTAAACGAACGAGATAGTTTTTTCATGGGGAACCTTGACGTATACCACGGCCCGTTTGCCTGTCCATAGCACGGATGATTTTGGTATGATTATCGCATCATCGACATTTGACATCTCTGCCTCTATAAGGCCATTGGCATACATTTCAGGCAAAAGTTTGTTGTTGGGGTTTTTGACTTCTACCCTGACTTTAGCGACCCGGGTACTGGAAGAAACAAAAGGGTCTACATAGGTGACTTTTCCGGCAAAGGTCTTTCCGGGGAGCGCCTGAATCGTGAAGGTCACCTTGTCATTGATATCGATCCAAGCAATATCGGATTCATAAGCCTCGAACATGACCCAAACTGTACTCAAATTTGCAATTTCAAATAATGTTTGTCCTTCCATAATGTAATCACCTAACTCTACATTTCTTTTCATTACATAACCTGAATGGTCGGACAAAATATCTATCTGTTCCTGAACATCTCCTGATTTCTCAATAGCATCTATTTGTTTGTCCGATAGCTTCCAAAGCTTCAGTTTATTTCTTGAAGCCGTGTACAGCTGTGGATACACATCTTTCGATTTAATGGTCTCGAAAAGCTCTTTTTGTGCGGAAATCAATTCGGGAGAATAAATACGGACTATCTTTTGCCCCGCATATACTTTTTCTCCTGTAAAGTTGACATACAAGCGCTCTATCCTCCCCGGTATATGTGATACCTGCGAAAATAAACGTCTCTCGTCCGGTTTCACACGACCCAATAGGCGAATCTCTTTGGCCGCGTTGGATTCTTTCACAACGGTTGTCTGTATGTTGGCCAATTGGATGGCTTCCTCTGTCATCACTATTTCATTGGAAGCAATGCTCTCCGAAGAACTCGAAGATTCCTCCAACGGAATCAATTCCATACCGCAAATAGGACAGTTTCCAGGCTTCTCCATTTTAATCTGGGGATGCATTGAGCAAGTCCACAACTGGGTCTCAGGGTCTTGAACATATTCATGCTCACCATCTTTGTGTGTAGTTTCTGAATCTCCACCAGAAAAGAGGTTTCCTATTAGTATACCAACGATTAGAATACCGGCAGCGATCAAATAGTTTCTGTATTTCTGAAAATTTTTCATGTCTTGTTTTTTTAAAAATTTAATTTCCTAGTAAATAGTATATGAATGCCACTGCGGCATTTTTATCGGCCAATGCTCTTTGATAGGACAACTCGTATTTCAACAATTGCCTTTCTATTCGAAGAACCTCTTCAAAATCTTTGGCATCCGTGGAATAGGAAGTAATAAGTATATCCAATACCTTTTTTGCAATTTCGGACTGCTTTTTGTTCAGTGCGATCCTTCTATCGCCATCATTGAAGTCTTTTGAGGTGTTTTCGTAAATGGTTGTAAGATCGTTTTTCTTGTCTTCCCTTCTTAATATCTCGCCCTCCTGCAAATATTCAGCCTCCTTGACCATGGCCTTATACTTTTTGCGGTATAGGGGAATAGATATGCCGACGGAAGGAAAAACAAAGGCATCATTTCCGTTATCGACCGCTGTTGACATGTCATTTTCACCAACGATAGTGTAACTCAATCCTATATTGAATTTAGGAAGCCCTTCCTTTGTGGCCACCTCCTCTTGGTTTACAAAGGCGTTCAGCCGGTGCTCGATTGCCTTCAATTGATGGTTGGAGGCATAAATCTCATCAAGAATATTCAACTGTCCCTCAGGTAGTTCGTCTTGCCATAAGGTAGCCGGAACGGTAATTGGAGCCTGCTCATCGGTATTCAACAAGTTGTTGAATTTTACCTGTAAAACGTATTTAGTATCCCTAAATAGCGCCAATTGGTTTTCAAGATCGTTCAGTTCCAACTCTACCCTGAGCTCATCCACAACTGAGGCGTTTCCGGCCTCGATTTTGACCAAGGACAATCTTTTGAAGATATTGAGGATTTCCATGTTCTCCTCTGTAATCTCGATGGCTTTTTCGATAAAGTAATAGTTGTAATAAGCCGTCTTCACTTCAAAGAACAAATTGGCTTTTGTGTTTTCAAAATCCTCATATTTGGCATTGGCCAATTCAGTGGCCACATCTTCCTTGGCGCCCAAAAGGCCGAACCATGGAAAACTTTGCGCCAAGTTGAAGCGCCATTCTTGGGGTCCCACCCTAGTTTCGACCGGTTGTATAAAATATCCAAACGCGACCGTAGGATCGGGCAGAGCACCTACTTGTGGCACCTTTTCCATTGCCGCCAGATAGTCGTTGAACTTTGCTCTAAGTCCTGGATTGTTCTCGGCCGCAAACTTCAGGTATCCTTCTAGGTCGGATTGACCAAAAAGGGAGGGGCCTATCGTTAAAAGAAATAGCATAAAAAAAATGGCATCCCTTTTTGAAACTATCTTTGTAAATCTAAGCATTGCTTTCTTTTAATTGTTTTTTTAAATTTTTCTCTTTCCACATACTGTATAATACCGGTACAACGAACATGGTCATTACCTGCAATAGCATTCCGCCGAAGGTGGGAATGGCCATTGGGACAACCACATCTGAACCTTTACCGGTAGCTGCAAGTACAGGGATTAGGGCGATAATTGCCGTGGCCGCCGTCATCATTGCGGGACGAACCCTTTTGGAGCCCGCATGCAAAACGGAAGTTCTTATTTCATCTATCGTCTTCGGCTTTTCCTTTTCGAACGTTTGCATAAGATATGTGCCCATAATCACTCCGTCATCGGTAGCGATTCCAAAAAGTGCTATAAAACCGACCCAGACAGCAACACTAAGATTTATAGTATGCAGTTGAAACAGGTTTCGCATATCCATTCCAGCAACGCTAAAGTTTAAGAACCAATCCTGACCGTAGAGCCAAATCATAATGAAACCACCAGCAAAAGCCACAAATATTCCTGAGAATACCATTAACGATGGGGTCATTGATTTAAACTGGAAATACAATATCAATAAGATGACTATCAAAGAAATGGGCACTACGATCATTAACCGTTTTGAGGCCCTGATCTGATTTTCATAATTTCCCGTAAAGCGAAAGGTTACCCCTGCGGGTAATTGAAATTCTCCGCTTTCCATTTTGGCTTCGATCAAGGCTTGGGCATCTTCTACAACGTTGGTTTCTGCATAACCCTCCTTCATATCGAATATGACATAGCCTGTTAAAAACGTGTCCTCACTTTTAATGACCTGTGGTCCTCGTACATATTCTATATCGGCCAGTTCCCCCAATTCAACTTGAACACCTGCAGGTGTTGGAATCAAGATTTTCTTTAGGTCATCAGGGTTGTCCCTGAACTCCCTTGCATACCGAACCCGAACGGGAAACCGTTCCCTGCCTTCTACGGTAGTGGACAATTGCCTGCCCCCGACTGCAACGGATAGTTGCATTTGCATATCTTTGATGGTCAATCCATATCGTGACATGGCCCGTCTGTTAAGTCGGATTTCCAAGTATGGTTTTCCCACCACCCTATCGGCAAAGACAGTAGCTGGGTTCACACTAGGAACTTCTTGCAGGATTTTTTCAAGCTCAAAACCAACTTTCTCAATAACCTCAAGTGTGGGGCCAAAGACCTTTATCCCCATAGGTGCTCGCATACCCGTCGAAAGCATGATCAAACGCGTTTGAATGGGCTGAAGCTTAGGTGCCGACGTAAGCCCAGGGAATTTGGAATGCTTAACGATTTCATTCCATATATCATCTGGCTTCTTAATATGCTCCCGCCATTGTCTGAAATTTTCACCATCCTCGTCCTCAATGAGTTGTTCAACACCAATTCTTCTGAAATCATCTTCACCGTATTTATAGGTGGAACCATCTTTCAAAACGAAAGCGTCATCATCGTTTACCTTAAAGCGCATTCGATGGCCATCTTCGTCCAAAACGTATTCGGGCAGATAATTAATGGTGTTCTCGTACATGGAGGTAGGTGCAGGATCCAAGGCCGAATTGACACGACCCCATTTACCCACAGCGGATGCTATTTCCGGTATAGAGTTCAAATGCTTGTCAACTGTTGCAATGACCTCCATGTTTTCAGTAATACTGGAGTGTGGCATTGTCGTTGGCATTAACAGGAAAGAACCCTCATCCAATGCTGGCATAAATTCTTTGCCCAGTCCTGGGAAGGTTTTGTCCAATTTATTCCAAACTACGTTATCCTTGGCAAATTCAGGCATAAAGCCAAGGATTTTTCCAAACCCCAGCCATATACTCATCCCAAGAAAAACAACAAAGATTGGGATAAACAAAAACTTCCATTTATTGTTCAAACACCAGATTAAGATTCTTTTATAATAATGCACTATTCCCATTAATGCGCCAAGAACCAAGCCAATAATAACCATAACGAAGATGAAATTGACAAATGTTGAGTTAGAAACTCCCAAAGGCATCCATTCAATGGTCAATAAATAAACCAAAACCATAATGGCTATGACTATATTGATATAATTGGCCAGTTTTTCAGAATAGGGCAATCTTATCTTCCCGTTAAGTCCGCTCCAGTTTGGTACCTGAGTGAGTAAATTATTTATGCCAATGGCTATTAAGGCCAGTGAAATGAAGCTTCCATATCCAATAAGGAAAACCAATCCGAAACCGATTAAAATAGCATTAAATATTCGACTTGTTCTCTTTGTATCGATTCTAATGGAAAACATAACTTTTGCAAGGGCAGGAATGAACATAATTCCTATGAACAGGGCCGAAATCAAAGCGAATGTTTTGGTCCATGCCAGGGGCCTGAACAATTTTCCTTCCGCAGCTTGCATTGCAAATACCGGCAGAAAGCTTACAACCGTAGTGGCAAGAGCTGTAATTACGGCAGAGGCAACCTCGACTGTGGCCTCATATATAATCTGAACCAATTTTTTGCCCCTTGCCCCATGGTTTTCGGGCATTTCTAAATGCCTAACAATGTTTTCCGTAAAAACTATCCCAACATCGATCATTACCCCTATTGCGATAGCTATACCGGATAATGCCACAATATTCGCATCGACATTAAAATATTTCATCAGTATAAATGTCATCAATACGCCAACGGGCAATATACTTGAAATCAATACCGATGCCCTCAAGTTCAACACCAATACGATTACAACCAAAATGCTAATCAATATTTCATGTGATAGGGCCTGCTCCAGGGTTCCTAAAGTTTCTTGTATCAGACCTGATCGGTCATAAAAGGGGACAATAGTTATTTTAGAAACTGTTCCGTCTGCAAGCGTCTTTGATGGTAGACCAGGTGCAACTTCTTGGATTTTATCCTTTAGGTTTTGGATAACAGCCTGTGGATTGGCTCCATATCTGGCCACAACGACACCACCTACAGCCTCGACACCGCTTTTGTCAAGACCGCCCCTACGTCCTGCAGGGCCAAATTGTATTTTGGCCACATCCTTTATGCGTATAGGAACGTTATCCCTAACGGTCACCACACTCTCCTCCAAATCTGATAAGTTTTTGATATAGCCCAAACCCCTGACAAGATATTCCGCCCTATTGAACTCCAAAGTCCTTGCGCCGATATCAAGGTTACTGTTCTTAACGGCATTCATGATCATCCCTACATCGACATTGTTGGCCTTCATGGCATCGGGATCGATTTCCACCTGATATTCTTTTAGAAAACCACCAATAGATGCGACTTCGGAAACACCGCTCGAAGCCGTCAGATAATAGCGTACATAAAAATCCTGAATGGTCCTAAGTTCTTGTGGATCCCAACCCCCTGTGGGTTTTCCGGTTTTCGGGTCTCTGCCCTCTAAAGTGTACCAATATACCTGGCCTAGTGCCGTGGCATCAGGCCCCAAGGCGGGGGTTACTTCACTGGGAACGGTACCGGGTGGCAGCGAATTAAGTTTTTCGAGAATCCTGGTCCGACTCCAATAAAAATCCACATCATCGTTGAAAATGATATAGATACTTGAAAGACCAAAAATGGAATTACTGCGAATGGTCTTTACTCCAGGGATACCAAGCAGGGCCGTTGTAAGTGGATAGGTGATCTGGTCCTCTATATCCTGTGGTGATTGCCCCATCCATTCTGTAAAGACTATCTGCTGGTTCTCCCCAATGTCGGGAATGGCGTCTACAGGTACTGGGCTCCGGTCCATCCAGGAAAGTTCCCAGTTAAATGGGGCAGTTATGATTCCTCCAAATATAAAGGCAAGGAGTAACATAAATGTTATCAACCTGTTTTCAAGAAAATAACGAATTGTTTTGTTTAGCATGGTATTGATGATTAAATAATTGAAAGATGTGCTGAAAAAATCAACAAAAAGGGTTTAGCCCAAAGCGATACCATCGCTGGGCTCAAAGATTCAATTACTTAATATCAAATAAGGAAAGTCTGATGAAGGACCTGAACATCCTTTATCAATGGAGGGGGCGAGTAGTCTCCAAACGCATTATTTTTGGTTTTGAGCCCCTCGAAAAGATTTATATACGAATAGATAAATGAAACAACGAACAATTGCTGCTCGTGGGTCAAATCCTCAAAGGTAATTTTGAGGTCGTCCTGACCATCAATGGTCCAAGTCACATCATTACAACAACCATCTTTCATAAAGGAGTTCTCATGTGAATGTTGGTCTTTGGCTACCGACATACCACACGTTTCGGCTTCTACAAACCAGGCCGAATCCACAAGATAGTCACCACAATAGTGACTGTTCATTGTGAACGAAAAAGTGGAAAACAGCACAATTAGTGCCATTGAAAAGGATACTATTTTGAAACAAAATACTTTCATAAACCATTGCAAAACTACAAAATTTTTAACACTCTTTTTTTGTTTAACATATTTTAAGACATTATCTCCTTTAGAAATCTATGTGGTCTGTTCAATTTAGTTAGGTTTAAGTTCCTCTACCAATTCGACCAACTCCTTAATGGTTTCGGGAGGGTTCCCGTCATCAAAACCTGTTGATTCGCATAGCTGTCCCCTGAAATAAACTTTGAGTTTTGCATGTGCCGTACCGTCATGTTTCCGCCTATCAGATGGAGCCACCAAATATGGGAATTCCTTTAATTTAAGGGTCTCTACCGTTTCTGCTATGGCTTTCCATTTTTTTCCATCCATTTTAAGCGTATCAACAGTTTTCCCAGCACTTTTTTTGGTAAATATGATGAAGTCTTCGTTCAACTCCAAAAGCTGATAAGAGCCTCTGGTTATGGTGCGATACGCTATTTCCAGATTCTTTGTGCCATATTGTGAAAATGATAAGTTGACCAAGAACAAAATACATAATACCGCATAAATAGTCCGCCCTCCATGATTTCGACTCTCGGTTATTTTTTGCTCTAATGGATGCTTTACCATAATTTACGTGTACTTGTATAGGCACATAGCAGCAAATTTCATTCCAGTACAATCATATCTTATTCAAAGACCCTGAGTACATTGCCGTTAAGTTCGGTATTGAATATTTTCAACGGGTTATTGGTAATACTGTTCAGGGGCGTTCCGGTTTGGTCGAACCTTGCCCCGTGGGTCGCACAGCGATAGATACCCCCATCTTCGGTAATGAAACGAACTTCCTCCGTCTGTTGATGGCTACAGATTTGGCTAGCGGCCACATATTGCCCCTCCAGATTTTTGGCCACCACCACAAATTGCTTTAAGATAAAGCCACCGTTATTCTGTAAAGGGGCACCTTCCTGTGAATCAAGATCGATGGTAAAATCAATTCCTGTAGGAACCGGGAGGCCACCCACTGCGCCATCTTTCGAGCATCCGTTCAAGCAGGGAAATGCAAGGGCAACGGCTGCCCCTGCGCCTAAACTCCGTAAAAATTCTTTTCGTTCCATAAAACAGCTTTATAGTACTCAACGCCGATTTATGGTGTTTTAATATATTTTGGAATTGAAGAGTTGGTTTTTATTAAGAAAAATAAGGTAGTTGGCCTATTTAAATGATGGAGCAAATGAGTACTTGTTTCCTGAATTTAAAAAAGTTAACTGTGTTTAAAAATCATGAACAGAAGCTGAATCTTTTCAATGACTTTTTCCTTTAGGGTCTTTAATGCCTTGGTCAGATGACCTTCGACCGTTTTGAGGGATATTCCCAAATGTTCGGCTATTTCATTATTGGTCAAGCCCTCTTTTTTACTCAATAAGAATACCTCATGGCACTTTTTCGGAAGGTTTTGTATCTCCTTTTCTATGATGGCCAATTTTTTGGACATTCCTTCATCATTCTGTCTTTGTATAAAGGTATCTAATGTATCGGCCAAGGTGGTTTCCAGCAATTGTGTCTGCCTGCGATTTTTTTTAACATGATCTAAGAACTTGTTTCGCACCGATCTAAAGAGCCAACCCTTTATTACCACTTCATCCTTTATTTTTTTTCTTTTACTCCATAATTTGTAAAAAACCTCTTGGGTCAAATCTTTTGCCAAGGCATCATTCCGTGATAGGCTTTTGGCATACCAAAACGTTTCTTCATAATAGATTTCTATTAGTGTGGCAAAAACTTTTCTATCCCCTTTTTGGATTGCTCTAATATCAATATTTTGTTCTTGTGAGTTCAAATCCATAAGCTATTTTAACGAAAAAAATCTTTTTTTGCTATAAACTTCCACAAAAAGCAAGGGTATTTCATTATTGGGTCGTTTAGGATGTAAATATTAAAAGTTCAACTGAATGGCCCATAGGAAACGAAATATTGAAGCAATCATTCACAAGTTTCTGATCAACAGTGCTACAACCGAGGAGATTGAATTTTTGACCGAATGGGTGAAAGATAACAAGCCAAAGTTCGCCGCCCAAGTTGAGTTGCATCATTTGATTTCGGGTACACTGTCAAAAGAAAGGGCTTTGGAACTGAAAAAAGAACTGCTGGAAAATTTTGAAACAAAGCAAGGTTCCCAAAAACGTCTTATTGCATCACCTATCTTCAGATATGCGGCCATTTTCTTACTGCTCATCGCGGTGGGGTTGTTTTACGTTCTTAACAAAGAAAATGACGAAATACTCCAGCAAAATGAAGTTACCATCACCTTAGGTGATGGAACAAACAAAGAAGTTGCGGAAACGGATAGTCCGAAAATGGTCTCCCGGTCCACGGCATATGTAGCCGAGCAGAAAGGCAATACCATAGTGTATAAGAAGGTCGGTGCCATAGACCAAGAACCCGAAACCTTGGTTTATAACACTCTATATGTACCATACGGCAAAAAATTTCTGGTAGTATTATCCGATAGCACCAAGATACACTTGAATTCGGGGTCATCTCTTACCTATCCGGTCATCTTCCCCAACAAAGGCCCAAGAAATGTAATGTTAAGAGGTGAAGGCTACTTTGAGGTAGAATCAGATTCTTTGAGGCCGTTCTATGTAAATACAAAATTTCTAGCGGCCGAGGTACTAGGTACGGAATTTAACGTTTCCGCTTACGAAGACGACCAACAAACCAGAATCGTTCTGGTTGAGGGCAGTCTTAATGTGAATAAAGGAAATTCCGGTAAGGTCGAAACTGTTCAACTCAAACCACGCCAAATGGCATCTTATTCATACCGTGAAAATGTGTTGACCAGCAAAAATGTTGATATCAGTGGTCATGTGGCTTGGAAAGATGGTGTGCTGTTGTTCAAGAATGAGGATTTCTACCAGATCACCAAAAAACTTGAGAGGCATTTTAACATAAATATAGACATTGACGAAGACACTATTGGCAAAGAACGATATACCGGAAGGTTTGAGACCGAGACCATAGAAGAGGTGCTCAATGCATTTCAGCGAATAAAGAAATTCGATTATGCCGTAAACAATGATAAAATCCAGATAATAAACCCTAAATAAGGAAGCCTATGAAGTGAACCAAAAAGGAATAAGGGATTGCTGGAACAATCCCTTGATTCCAAACAAATCTAAAAACTGATTGACCAATTTTTAAACTCTCTCAAAAGTATGAAAAACACACTATGTAAAGGCTATTTTGCCATTAAAGTAGACTTGAAGATGAAAATGACCGCACTACTTCTTTTGGTTGCATTGTTTCAATTGCAAGCAAATAATACATACTCACAGAAATCAAAAATATCTATGAGTATGGAAGATGCGACTATTGAGTCGATATTTGAACAAATAGAGAAAACAACCGATTATAACATTCTGTACAAAAATTCGATTTTGGACATCGATAAAAGGGTTTCGATAAATGTGGATAAGGTGAAGATAGAGACCCTCATGGACCTTGTGCTAAAGGAAACCAATGTCTCCTATGAAATAAGGAGGAAGCTCATCGTGCTGTTGGAAAAGGAGAAAAAACCTGCTCTCATAAAAGAGAACCCGGTAAGTCCAAATCTTCTGAAAGCTGTGCAGACAACGACTATTACGGGCACCGTAACCGACCAACAGAATGTACCATTGGGCGGGGTAAGCATCGTTGTGAAGGGAACCACCAAAGGTGTTTCAACTAATTTCGATGGTCAATATGAAATTGAAGCTTCAGAGGGGGATATACTTGTATTCTCTTATATCGGTTTCGCCAAACATGAAGTAGAGGTAACGCAAGAAATGGTCATCAACGTGATTATGAAGCCCGATTTGATGGATTTGAACGAGGTAGTGGTTACCGCAACCGGTGTACGTAGAAAAGTAGAATTGGGAAATTCTATAGCCAACCTAAATGTGAGCGATGATGTGAAACAACGCCCTATCGCAAATGTATCCGATCTTTTACAGGGCCAGGCCAGTGGTGTCCAAATTAGCAGCAGTGGGGGTTCTACGGGTATGGGTTCGCGAATCAGAATCAGGGGATCCAACAGTGCATCTTTATCAAATGAGCCCGTAATTTATATAGACGGTGTTTTGATAAACAATGAGGCAAATTCGATTTCGTTCGAGACCGGCGGGCAGTCCCCATCGCGTTTGAACGACATCAATCCTGAGGATATCGAATCGATTGAAATTATCAAAGGCCCCTCGGCCGCAACACTCTATGGGTCCATTGCAGCCAATGGCGTCATAAGAATCACTACAAAAAAAGGGAAACAAGGAGAGCCAAGGTGGTCGGCATTTCTAGAAAGTGGCTTGGTTGAAGATGTGACCACGTACCCTAGAAATTACCAAGCCCTTGACGCAGACGGAAATTCAGGTTTCAATTTCGAGGCAGCTGAGGGTACCTTTGTACACAGTGTAGTCAATTCATTTCAGCCCTTGAACGACCCGCGCACCTCGCCTTTTCGTACAGGTCAGTCGTACGGTGCCGGGCTAAGTGTTTCAGGAGGGTCGGAAGCGCTCTCCTATTTTCTTTCAGGTAGCATAACCGATGGCGAAGGTGTACTATCAGTAAACAACATTCAACGAACAAATTTCAGGGGTAATTTTGGGGCAAAGATTACAGAAAGCCTGAAGGTCAATTTGAGCACTGGTTATACCAACAGTGACCTTGAACTTCCATTGAACGATAATTTCGCTTTGGGTCTGATGGGACAGGGCCTGAACGGTACGCCATCGATTGACATCAACAATGGCTGGGGAGAGTTCACGCCAGAGGAACTATTTACTATTGACACCCGTCAAAGAATAAATCGTTTTACCTCGGGACTTGAAGCACTTTGGCAACCCAATGAGAAATTAAATGTCCGGGTAGCGGGCGGGCTCGACTTTACGTCGCGTTGGGACAGTCAATTTTTCCCCACGGGTGAAGCACCGGATTTTCTAAATTACGATGAAGGGGCCCGGTTCTCGAACAGGTTCAATGATTTTGTCTATACCTTGGATGCGGTGGGCTCATATAAGGCCGATCTAACTGAAAATATAAACTCTCGTACTTCCCTTGGATTTCAGTATCTACAAAACCTTTCACAGGGCACTTTTGCCACCGGATTACAGTTGGTTGCAGGAAGCAACTCGATTGCCGGGGCCGCGGTTACTCAAAGTAATGAACAGACCATTGAGTCACGTACCGTTGGAGTGTTTTTGGAAGAACAAGTAAGTTTTAAGGATAAATTATTTGTGACTGGAGCCATAAGGGCAGACCGGGGCAGTTCTTTTGGGGCTTCATTCAATTCAGTGTTTTATCCTAAAATAAGTGCCTCATGGCTGATATCTGAAGAAGATTTTTTCAGCAACTCAGACAAATTCGGCATCAGCTCACTGCGTCTCAGGGGTGCTTGGGGTGCATCTGGCGTGCAGCCCGGAACAAATGATGCCCTTAGGTTTTTCAACCCCATCGCTGCTACATTGGATGGCCAAAGTGTTACGGGTGTCACGATAGGCAGTGTGGGCAATGAAAATTTAAGTCCTGAGAGATCTACGGAACTTGAATTGGGCTTTGACGCCAAGTTGCTGTCCAACCGGGTAGGTCTAGAAATGACCTATTTCTACAAAAAAACACGTGATGCACTGATATTCAGACAACTGCCACTGTCTTTGGGAGTAGGTGAAGGTCGCTTTGAAAATCTGGGATCTGTAAAAAACTCAGGCTTTGAAATAGCACTTAACACCAGAATCATCGAGACGGATAAGTTTTTCTTCGGATTGGATATCGTAAGCTCGTTCATTGACAATGAGCTGATAGAACTGGGCGAAGGAATACAACCGGTCATATTTGGCCAGCAACGCCATGTCGAAGGTTTCCCACTCGGTGGCTATTGGGATGAGACGTACACCTTCAGCGATGCCAATGGTGACGGTTTCATTGGGCAAGATGAGATACAGGTAGGTGAAGCGGCATATTTGGGCACCCCTTTCGCAACTACCGATATTTCTTTCACCCCGGTATTAAGCTTTTTTGAGAATCAATTTGTTGTAAAGGGACTATTAAACTATCGGGGCGGGCAAAAGCTCTACAACAATACCGGTTCCTGGAGAAACGGAAACAGTAATAATCGGGAACTGAACGACCCAAATGCTTCATTGTTCGATCAGGCGAGGGCCGTGGCCTCAAAATTTTTGGGCACGAATGCCGGGTATATCGAGGATGCCTCTTTTTGGAGACTTCGTGAAATATCTTTGACATACAACACGCCTACCAGTTTTTCAAACAAATTGGGTTTTGACCGAATAAGCCTGACACTTTCTGGGCAAAACTTAGGTGTTTGGACCGATTACACGGGGCTAGACCCCGAAATAAGTTCAGAGGGGCAAGCCAACTTTACTACGGAGGAGTTTCTTAGCCAACCCCCCGTACGTTCTTGGAAAGCCAGACTAAATCTTTCCTTCTAACTAAAATTAAAAGAAAATGAAAAAAATCTTGAAAACAAAAAACAACCTGGCCAATTTGTGCTCTAGTGCACTTGTTCTACTATTATTTACATTGTTGGGTATATCTTGTGATTCAGTTGTGGAGGTTACCGATCCAGATATAGTCACTCCAGAGTCGCTTGACAGTGAGGCCGGCTTACAGACCCTCAGGGCAGGCTCGTTGGGCGATCTTGCCGTTGCAATGAGCGGATCGGCCGCAGGCCATGGTGCCACCACCGGCTTGGTTGTCATGAGTGGTCTCATGGTGGATGAATATGATTATTCAGGTACATTTCCCACCAGGCGAGAGGCTGATACCCGAAACCTCCAAGACATCAATTTTGATATGAACAGAATATATGGAAATCTTCATTTGGCTAGGGCCGGGGCCGAAACGACCATCGACCTTCTTGTAAATTTTGGAGGAGATCCTGAAATTGAAAGTGAAATGCAAAGCATAGTTGGTTATTCCTATATTTTGTTCGCAGAAACGTTCTGTGGTGGAATTCCTTTCAGCAAAGCTCCTGCCGATGGTGGTGATCTCATTTTTGGTGAACCATTGAGCAAACAAGAAATGTTCACGGGAGCGATAGATTGGTTCGACCAAGCCATCGCCAATGCGGGCGGCAATGACAAATTAGACAACTTGGCCCGAGTCGGTCGGGCACGTGCACTATTGGGTCTTGGCCAGATTGATGATGCAGCGAACGAAGTGGCGACCGTACCTACCGATTTCGTTTACAACATAGAGCATTCGGACAACAGTCGAAGACAAGAGAATGGAATTTACATCATGACCACTGTTCGACGTCAATTTTCCATTGCAGATGGTAAAGGTGGCAACGGCCTTATGTACCGATCGGCCATGGACCCCAGGGTACCATGGGATGGGGGCACAGAATTTGGCCAAGATGATATCACCCTTTATTATAACCAACTGAAGTTCAATTCATCAAGTGCGCCAGTTGCCTTGGCCTCAGGTATAGAGGCAAGACTGATTGAGGCCGAAGCGGCCGCCAATGCCGATGATGCGGGCACCGTACAGGATATTCATAACGCACTCAGGGCCACAATGGGTCTATCAGAGTTAGACCTCTCAGGAATTAGTGGCGATGACCTATTGCTGGCCCATTTTTCAGAACGCGCCTTTTGGTTGTTCAGTACCTGCCACCGACAAGGCGATCTTAGAAGACTTGTCGATGTTTACGGTATGCCTCCGTCAGATGTTTTTCCATGGGGAGACTATTTCAAAGGGGGTGAATACAGTTCAAACCTGAAGTTTCCCGTGCCTCAGTCCGAATCGAACAATCCGAACTATGTTGGCTGTTTGGATTGAGCATATTTGAAAATGTGATATTAAGAGGAAAGAGGCTTTCTAGGGTCTCTTTCCTTTTTAAATTTGTTAATGACCCATTTTTATGAAAACTATGTTTGCACTTCTAAAATTTGAACGTTCTGGAAACTTCATTTTTTTATGTGCCTTGTTTTTTTTATCCGGCACCACTGGTCTCATATTTCAGGTCATCTGGATGTACCGATTGGGGTTGGTATTCGGCAACGCCGCATACGCTACGGCGGCAACACTAGCAGCTTTTTTTCTTGGGTTGGCACTTGGGGGGCGATTTTTTGGAAAGGCTTCCGTAAGTTTCGTAAGGCCACTTCGCCTTTATGGATTTATGGAGCTAGGTATTGGGTTGACCGCCTATTTGCTGATTATTGGTTTAGATTTCTATGAAATATACTATTCTGATGTCGTATCCTTTTTTGGGGATTCAAAAAGTGTTCTTTTGGTCATGAAGTTCGTTTTTGGTGCTTCACTTCTTTTTTTTCCATCCTTTCTTATGGGAGGAACCTTCCCCGTTTTGGCGCAATATATCGGTAAAAATCGAGATGCTCTTTCGAAGCGCGGTATTGTTCTATATGCAATAAATACCCTAGGGGCTGCTTTTGGTGCCCTTGCTGCCGCGTTTTATCTATTATCTGAGCATGGGGTCAGCGTAAGCTATGCTTTTGCCACGGCCCTGGCGTTGTCCGTAGGGGTACTTGCCCTTGTACTCGATAAGATTTCCTTTCCTGCTGACCCAGAATCTGTCGAATCGCCTAAAAGTCCTGAAAAACCCACTAACTATACATCTGAACTTGGCTACGGCCAATTTATCATGGTTGCCTTTTTTTCCGGCGCATTGGCACTAGCAGCCGAAACATTGTGGACCAGAATGTTCGCCCAAGTTTTACAAAATTCGGTCTATTCGTTCGCTGCGATATTGGTCGTGTTCCTTTTGGCCCTGGGGCTCGGTGGTGTATTATCATATCTACTGGTAAGGCTAGGGGCACCGTCAAAGACTATTTTTATTTTACTATTATCCTCAGCTGCTATTTTGATAGGAATGTCGCCGACGGTCTTCAATATTGCAACTAACGGCCTCGAGTATCTTTCTGTTAATGCATCTTGGATTACTTATATGTTGTCCGTCTTTAAACTAAGCTTCATAGTCATTATGCCTCCTACTGTTGTCTTAGGTGCCGTCTTTCCCTTTCTCTTAAAAGCAGCCCCTTCAATAGATTTATTCTCAGGACCCATTGTGGGTAAATTGGTGCTTTACAATTCGTTGGGCGGTTTTGTGGGCCCGATAGTGGCTGGGTTTGTTCTGCTTGACCTGGTAGGTCTCTGGAACAGCATAAAAATTATTGCAGTTCTGTATGGCATCCTGGCTGTTCTGATAGTTTATCCTGCTTACGGAAAAAGGAAAATTATTCAACTTTTATTACCTGTCGGATTGATTATCGGTATATTCATTTTAAAAAATCCACCTCTTGTACAACTGAAAACCGGAGAAAAGATTTTGGATTATTGGCAATCAAGCGATGGGGTCGTCTCTATAGTAAAACAGCCTGAAAATTTAGAAATGCGATTGGATAATTTTTATGTGCTTGGGGATTCAAAATCTTACTTGGTCGAGCAAATGCAGGCCCACGTTCCGTTAATGATTCATCCAGCAACCAAAAAGGTGGCGTTTTTGGGCATGGGCACTGGCATCACCGCTGGTGCCGCGTTGAACCATGATGTAGAAAGGCTAGTGGCCGTAGAACTTGTGTCCAATGTAATTCCTGCGGCAAAACGTTATTTTTCCCCTTGGGCCAACGGACTTTTTAAGGATGACCGGGTAAGCATAGTAGCTGACGATGGTAGAAACTTTCTTTTGGGCACGAATAAGAAATTTGATGTTATTGTAGGAGACCTTTTTACCCCATGGCATGCTGGTACCGGAAGTCTTTACACCATTGAGCATTTCGAACAGGCCAAAAAGTGTTTGACGCCGGGAGGCATCTTTGCACAATGGTTACCGTTATACCAACTTACACCAAAGAATTTTAATTCCATTGCCGCCACATTTGCCGCCGTTTATCCACAAGTGACCCTTTGGAGGGCCGATTTTTCGACGACCCGGGCCAGTATCGTACTCATTGGTCAAGAAGCTGGCTCACAGCTTAATGAGAACACCTTACGCGAAAATATTGCATATGTGATCGGTGAACAGGCTGAAACAAAAAAAAACCATATGGCCGGCCTCTTTTATCTAGGTAACCTAGAGGCCATTCGAAGTCGGTTATCGGGAGTTGAGATAAATACTGATGATAAAAGGTCCATTGAATTTAAGGCCCCTATTCTATCCCAACAAGCCAATGCCGGGCACGCAAACTATGTCAAGGGCAAGGAGCTGAATAATTTATTGACCTCATTAAGACATAATCTTCCCACAGATGATGACCCCTACCTGGCCAAGCTACCGAAGGATGAAATTCGATTTGTAAAGGTGGGGGCACTGTATCACAGGTATCTTTACTACGTAGATACGGGCAACGATTTGGAGGCTTCAAGAATACGACAAGAAATTCAATCTGTAGCCCCAGAATTTTTAAGTAAAGTAAATTAAGTGGGCGAAAATTGAGAAAACGACGAAGTTGTTTAATGATTAAAAAATAAAGCAAACCCTAGAAAATGAGCTATAAATTTTATTCTCTATTGATACTGACAATTCTCTTCGTATTCACTTTTAATTGGTCTATTGGGCAAGTTGATATTCTTGATAACGCAATAAAAGCTTCAGGGCTCGAAAAGTTGAAAAACGCCGAGGCTTCGTTCGATTTTAGGGAATACCACTATAATTACAAAAGAGATAAAGGCCGATTTGAATACATCAGGTCGTGGAAAAAAACCGATGGCACTAAAATACGGGATGTTTATACAAACAATGGGCTTGAACGCTATGTTGCAGACACCTTGGTTGAGCTAACAGGGAAAAGAAGAAAAGCCTATACCAACTCGGTGAATTCCGTGGTCTATTTTGCATTTTTGCCCCTTTGGCTCAAAGACCCTGCCGTCATGCTCCATAGTATGGGAACAACGGTAATCAAGGGTAAGGAATACTATAAAATTCGTGTCACTTTTAAGGAAGAAGGCGGTGGCGACGATTTTGAGGACGTGTTCCTTTATTGGTTCGATGTGGATGATTACAGTATGGATTATTTGGCCTACAAATATAAAACGGGAAAAGGGGGAATGCGATTTCGTGAGGCTTATAATGTTCGTAAGGCCAATGGTGTGACCATACAGGATTACCGTAATTTTAAACCAAAAATAAGAGACAGCTTTTCTTTCAACCATATCGAAAAAGCCTTTGCGCAAGGACACTTGGAAATACTTTCCGAAATAGAGTTAAAAAACGTTAAAATCGGGTTTTTGAATAAGTAGCCTGGTTAGCGGCCAATTACCTATTTCATTATAAGTTCGGTCATGTTGCACAGTATTTCATTTTCTGTTGATACTTAACAACATGATTAATATCATATTTTTGTTTATACTTATCAGTTATTTTTAGATTGATTTTTTATCGATATTATATATATGTATTTGAATATCAAATATTTATATTTTAATGCTGATTCTTGATGATATTATATAGTTAAACAAATTTTTTATTAACTTTAAAATGTGAAGCAAATTTTCTCGAAAATATTATCCATATTTCTCACCTGTACCGTGCTTTTTACCACCACTTCCTTTACGGCCAACATGCATTTTTGCTGTAGTAAATTGGTTAGCCTATCTGTGACGGGTGAAGCAAAGCCTTGTGATGAAAAGCTTCAAAATCCGGAAAATACCTCCAATAAATGCACTTTAGGGCAAAAAGATTGTTGCAGTACTGATGCCTTCATCAACATTGGCAAGGATGATTTAAATAAGGTTTCCTTTGAGCTTGATGCCCAAACCTTAGTCTTCTTAAAGGCATTTATCTACACCTATATCAACCTTTTCGAAGGACTTGAGGAAAACGTGGTTCCTTTTAAAAATTATGATCCCCCGTGGATTCAAAAGGATTTACATGTTCTTCACGAGACATTTTTGATTTGATTTTTATTTAGGCGGATTGTTTATGCAAGGATCCGCTCTTCGCATTGGCCATAACTCATAAATGGCCCCTTCTTGTCGTATTGCATTCCCACGGCAGAACATTCAGATTGATTGCAAAACAGGGTTTTACCTGTTGAGATTTTAATGTAAACCATAATATAAGCATCATGGATTCCATAAGGGAATACTGGATCAAGAATATGGTTTGTAGGCGTTGCCTAAAGGTCATAAAGCAAGAATTGCACGATTTGGACATTACCGTACTATCCCTAGAATTAGGGAAACTTACGGTAAAGGCTCCAGAAATAGCAATTGACCAAGTAGACCAAAAAGTGATGGCCGTCCTGCATTCCAACGGTTTTGAAATAGCCAAAAGTGAAGAGGAAATGATAGTCGAGAAAATCAAGATTGCCTTGATATCGTTGGTTACCAACGTCCCTATCAACATTAAGGAGAAAACCTCAGACTATTTGGCCAATTTATTACATCGAGAGTACAAGGTACTGAGCAAGATGTTTTCTAAGAAAGAAAATATCACTATCGAAAAGTATTTCATCAAGCTCAAGATCGAAAAAGTAAAAGAGCTCATCCAGTTACGGCAGCTTACTTTTTCTGATATCGCCTATATGCTCGATTATAGTAGCATCAACCATTTATCCAGACAGTTCAAGGAAATCATGGGCATAAGCATGACCGATTACAAGAATAGCGAAGAGTGGCAACGTGACTTTCTTGACGAAATTATATAGAAATCAAAGAATATTATGAAGATATATCTGAGAGGTAAAAAATAGTTTTAACCCAACAGCTTAACTAATTAAGAATATGAAAATAAAAAAAA
>CAYFJL010000033.1:0-21527 GCA_964343335.1 uncultured Polaribacter sp.
CGTTGACATACAAAATTGCTTATGAATTAAGTAGATTAAAAACCAATAAGGAGTTTGTAATAGCCATAACCTATACTAACAACGCAGCAGACGAAATTAAAGATAGAGTAGAGCTGCTGGGAGTAAATATAGAGCAATTGTGGATTGGTACAATTCATTCTTTTTGCCTGGAATGGATTTTAAAACCATATCATCTTTATTTAGATAAATTGAAGAATGGTTTTCGGGTTATTAACTCTTATGATTCTGAAGAGATTTTAAACACTTTATGTACAGATTACATAAAGGAAAGAATAACTTATTGGGATTGTGGTATAATTGCAAAACCAGATTCTTATCATTTAACCTGTCTAGAATCAAAGAAACATGAATCTATCAAAAAAATAATTGCAGAATATTTTAAAATTCTTGCAAAAAATAATCAAATCGATTTTGAACAAATACTGTTTTTTAGCTACGAACTACTTCAAAAAAAGCCGATTATTTCTAAGATCTTATCCAAATTGTTTCCCTTCATTTTAATAGACGAATATCAAGACACGAAAGAAATCCAGTACCATATAATCTCTTACATTTTAAAGGCAAACCAAGGAGCTTCAAAAACTTTAATAGTAGGTGACCCTAACCAATCAATTTATAAATCTTTTGGAGGATACCCAATCGAAAAAAAAGAGCTGGAAAAACTACTTGGATTCAAATTACTACAAAGTAGTTTGACAAAAAATTATCGTTCTTCTGAAAGAATTATTGAATATTTCGAGCATTACAAAACTTTTGATAATGAAATTATATCAGATAGCCCTGTTAAAGAATATCCAAGTAAGATAACATTTAATTCAACTATTTCGGTTGAAAATCTAATAAATGAAATTTCCAGGCTCATACTATTTAATGTAAACGAGGAGAATATTTTACCTAACGAGATTTGTATAGTTGCTCCACAATGGATTCATTTAGCAAGTATCACCAGACGACTAATGATTAAAATGCCAGACTTCAGTTTTGATGGCCCTGGAATGGCACCGTTCTCTAGAGACATTGAAAACTTTTGGTACAAATTATCTAGGATTATACTAACCGAACCTTCTCCTTACATGTACGTCAGACGTTTAAGATGGAGTAAAGAAATTTTGAATAATTTAGAATTAGTAGGGATTGATATATCCAAATTAAATAGCAAGAGATTTTTAAAAATATGTAATTCCATAGATATTAATGAAAATGATGGAATTACTTATTTGAAAATGGTATTTGATGAAGTCTGTAACCAACTTTCAATTGATATTAATAGATATCCCTCATTACAAGAACATCATATTTCTTTTTTTGAAAGCTCAAGAAAAAGAATTGCAAAATTAGAAAAAGAGGGCAATACATTTATTGGTGAAGTTAGTAGCTTCAGAAAGATTTTTAAGCAAAGAGAAGGAATTACTGTATCCACGATTCATGGGGTTAAAGGTGAGGAATATGATACAATGATAGGCTTTGCACTTTTAAATGATTATGTTCCACACTTTAATGATCCAGACGGTGAAGAAAACTCAAAGAAACTTTTATATGTTTTAGCATCAAGGGCACGTAAAAATCTACACTTGATATCTGAGAAGTTTAGGTCTATTCATCATTTTTATAACCCTGAAGGGAAGCCCCCGACGCCACATTTATTGAATTATGAATATGATTATGATATTCTATCATAAAGAAGGTTGTCAAAAATGACGTATAATGTCCCATTATGTTAAGCAGAACTTTCTAAGGGCACAAACGGCATGGGCGACAGATTCTTTCCCCTATCCATTTTTTACCGAAAAGGGATGTCCGAAAGCCCAAATATATGACCGTAGTAAGTTCTGTGTTTCGAGCTCCCTTCAGAATATCATATAAGTTCAGGGCAAAACAGAATTTTATGGAAGTTTCTAACGATTTCCATTTTTGGCAATCGCTAGAAAATCATTCACCAAGTTTTTTTATCTTATCCTCCCTTGGTAACTCCTCGGGTTTCTTGCCTGTCTGGTCTATCAAAAAATCTCTTACTGCTCTGTGCTGCCCCTTATTTATACCCTCAACATCTTCTAACTTATGTACATTACTTGAAAGAATATCATTGGTAATTTCAGTTGCAAAGTCTCTACCCTTTAAAAATCAATAGTGACTATGCAACCTATTTGCGTAGTAATGATTTTTTTTATCAAAAATGATTAACATTTGAATATCTTTTTTAATAACAGAATTGAGATTTTTAGATTAGATAATAAAATTCTCTAATCTTGAGGTTTTCCACATACCTCATACAGTCTTACAATAAATTTCAACCTTCAACACATCTATTAAAAAAATTCACACTATTGTTATTCTAACAATTTACTTTCTTCTATCTTCATAGAGCCATTAAACCTTATTTTTTGAATGTATTTATTTCCATCAATATCTGTGAAGTATATATCAAATTCTAAATTGGTAGGTTGCCTCTTTATATATTCATTTTTCAGTATTCTAAATACTACAGTAATTAAATTATTAGGATCGTATAATTTTTTCAGTGTTGAAGTCCTATTTAACTGATAGATTTCACTTTCAGATATCTGCTGTATGTCTTCAAGTAATAACTTAAAGTCTTTTACTTTTAAGTTTACATTGAATGAAGCTTTTTCAGGATTATTAGGACTCCCAAATTCATTCTTCTCCGAAGATAATGAAGGTTTTATATCTTTAAGCCTTGCGTTTTTTTGAAGATTGAGTTGCTGACTTGTAAGACTAACAAGCATTTCTTGCGCCTTAGCAGTTTTAGCCAGTTCTTTTCGTGTATCTTTCAGTTCTTGTCTTTGAAGTTCCAATTCTTGCTTTTGCATCATTGATGTGAAGATTAAAAAAGCAAAAGCTAAAGCGGAAAAAAGTGTACTTATAGCATTGTAAGCATCACCATAATTATCGGGCTTTTCAGGTTGTCCGTATAACTCAAAAATTATTTTGGGCAGTAGAAACCAAGCAACAATTACTAAAGAAATAGAAACCCAAAGAATGATGGTCGTTTTACTTATATTCATTTATACACTATCTCTTGGTTAATTTCTATAAAAATGGGTACAATAATCTGCAATTCAAATTTGAATTATAAACTCTAGAAAAAAAGTCTCATAGCATCAATCAGTAATTACCACACATCCATCAGGCAACTCCCCCCGCGTGATATAAAATGTTGGGCAAAGTTCCATTTTATTTTTTGGAACGCCCGCAGCTCCTCCCCTACCAAGGCCGCAAAAGACTGCCTTTTTAATACCCACAGTACAGCTCCTTGACCGAATATAAAAAACGCTTCCTTTTGCACTTATCCAAAACAAAAAATGGACGGGATCCCCAAATTTTTTTTCAACATAATCCCGTTCTCATTATGAAAAAGTTCAATCCAACACAAGTAGCAGAAATCAAGATTTCTTATTCACCTAAAATACCTGCTCGCCTAAGACCTAGTATCACCTCTTCAGAAGCTGCCGTTGCAATACTACGCCAATCATGGAAACCTGGAGAAATCAACTACGTAGAAAGCTTCAAGATACTACTGCTCAACAGGGCTCATAAAGTCTTGGGCATATCCACAGTTTCTGTTGGAGGTGTCTCTGGTACGGTAGCAGACCCCAAGGTCATCTTTGGTACAGCTCTCAAGGCACTGGCCTCAGCTATTATTATATCGCACAATCATCCGTCTTCCAATAAAAAACCTAGCCAAGCCGATATCAACCTTACCAAGAAACTCGTCGAAGCTGGCAAACTACTGGACATATCTGTACTAGATCATGTCATAATTACAGAAGACGAGAGCTTCTCGTTTATGGAGGAAGGTTTGATCTAGCTTTTAATAAAATCAGGGACTTATGTCCCTGATTTTCTATTTTACTAGTTAACTACTATTATTTTAAAATTTATTCCTAGGAAAATATATTTAAAGTTTTAAGGATTCCTATCTTTATAATCTTTAAATGCCTCTTTCAACACATCTACCATTTTTATATTTCTTTGTGCTGCGTAGGTTTTAAACTCAATTTTGAATGATAAAGGAACAGTAAAATTCATCATGGTAGTTTCTTCATCTTTCGCTACTTCCATGTTTGGTGTTACATTATTAGTAGGCGTACCCTTAGTTCCTCTTGGTGGTTTACTTGTCTTTGCCATAACTATACTACTTTTAATTCTTCAATCTTATTCATTATTTCTTGTGCAAATAAATCTGCCTTTTGATTGAGCGAAGGGAAGGTGGTCTCTGTCATGGTCAATCCCAAATCCATAGCTCTGCGATAGGCAGTTTTTTCAGGTATTTCTGCATTGATGACATTGTATCCTGCTCCTTTAATAAATTTCTTTACTTCGTCTGTTTCATTATTACTTGTACCCACTTTTGGTAGTACTATAATAACCTTATTCAAATCTATTTTTAGGGCCCTCAAACTATTCGCTAGTTCAATGGTAGGCTCAAGATCATCCAAACTATTACCCGTAGGAATAATGATTATATCAGATTCTTTGGCAATCTCAATCGTTTGACTATCGGCATAAGGCTTCCCATCAAAAATGACCAAATCGTAAGTAGTGTATATTTTCTTTACCTGTTTTACAGTTGGGAATTGCTCAACCGAAATATCAGGCTTATGGCCATTGGTCATCCTTCGGGCATTCCACTTAGCACACGTTCCTTGGTTCGTGTCCATATCTGCAATTTTGACAAACCAGTCATTGGAAGCGTATTCTTTTGCCAACAGCCTTGCCACGGAACTTTTAGAAACCCCTCCTTTTTGGCTTATTATGGCTATTTTGAGTGTCATATTTTCCTAGGTATAAATTTTTATTTATTTCTTTTTATAAATTTAAATTTAAATAAATTTTACTATAAAAATAGTATTTATGTAGAAAAAATCAATACCGAACTACCGGTTACTTGTATTTCTAAGTAGTGGTAAAATGTAAGAATAAATCTATGTAAATAAGGGTTGATACTGCTAAGTATTTTACTAATTCAAATCTGTCCTCCCACACCCTTAAACTTCTCAACAAAAGAGGCGATTTTTTGAAATACACTTTGCTTCTTAGTCAAATATTGCGGATTTAATGGACTCATTTTTGGTAAAATAGCATTTAGTTCGGTACCATTTTCACTAGCATATTCACGCCTTAATGATGTAGTTATATATCGTTTTGCTTCATCAACATTTAAGTTCTCATCTACGATTAATTCCGATGCCTCTAATTTTTGTTTTCCTTGGGCATAAGCAAAGAAAGAGTCTATAATGTTTGCTTTATCTTGTATAGTATCAAGGTCAGTATCATTGATAAAATCAACAACTAAGCTTTCTTTTGCTCTATTTCCTATACTAGCTCGGATAACACGACGGACTTCTTCTACTAACTCTGCTTTGTCTTTGGTTTCTTTATTGTGCTCAAAAATTAATTCAAGAATGTAGTCTAAGTTTATCTCCTGTGATTTAAGAAGGTCTACTTCAAAAACAACATCATCCCAGTCAATTTCTGATTCTTCTGATTCTTTACCACTTTTCTCACGTCTTAACCAGTCACGAATATCATTATAAGTGGATCGATAATCTTGAACTGCACGTTCAGATGGTAATTCCACTTCTTGCATAGCGGATATATCTTCATCTGTTACAAAGTGAGCTTCTTTAAACGCTTCAATAGCTTCTGAATCGTTTATATCGATTGATTGAAATTCTTTTAAATTAGTAAATTCATCGTAATTCTGAAGTATGTTTTCTACCTGTAAGTATTCCCCAAATAGTTTTGAAAAGGCCTTTTTATCTTTCTCCGTGACTATTTCTTCAGGGTTAGGGAATTTTTCATTTAACTCTTTTACTACATCAACATAACCTCTACGAGCTTCTCCTGTGGCAATATCCGTAAAGCCTTCTAAATACTCTTTATAGCTTTTCTCAAGTACTATATTTTTCGTGCTGCTATCTCCAAAAAGGGTAATGGCATCAATGGTAGCTTGCTCTAAATCTCGGAAGGTAACTATATTACCAAAGGTTTTTGTGGCATCATAAATACGATTGGTACGCGAAAAGGCTTGCATTAACCCATGGTAGCGCAGGTTCTTATCTACAAACAAAGTATTGAGGGTAGGTGCATCAAAACCAGTTAGGAACATACCTACCACAATCAGGAGATCAATTTCCTTGTTTTTTACCCGTTTAGCAAGGTCACGATAATAGTTCTGAAACTCTTTACTATCCACGCCATAACTGGTCTTGAACATCATGTTATAATCATTGATAGCAGCGGTCAAAAACTCTTTGGCACTGCTGTCCATTGCTGATGGCTCAAACGTCTCATCAATAATTTCTCCTATGGCACTTTGTTCTTCATTGGCTGCAAAAGAGAAGATGGTAGCTATTTTTAAGGGTTTATCACTTTCCTTCTGTAGATTATTTATTGCTTCATAATAGCATTTGGCAGCATCCACACTACTTACGGCAAACATGGCATTAAAGCCTCTATTACCTCCTTGCGTCCTATGGGTTTTTTGCCTAAAGTTCTTTAAGATATATTGAGATATTTCTTTGATACGAGTAGGGTGCAGCAATGCTTTTTTGTTTTCTGCTGCACTTAATTTTTTCTCATCTTGTTCTGTTTCAATACTCTTAAACTGAGGGCGAACATCGTTATAGTCTACTTTGAATTTAAGTACTTTCTCATCCCTAATGGCATCGGTAATAACATAGGAGTGTAATTCACGACCAAAGACACTAGCAGTAGTCTCTGAACCTAAAGCATTTTGCGGAAAGATAGGTGTTCCTGTAAAACCAAACTGATAGAATTTTTTAAACTTCTTTTTTAGGTTTTTTTGCGCCTCTCCAAATTGCGAGCGGTGGGCTTCATCAAAGATGAATACCACTTGCTTTTGGTAGATGGGTAGGTTCTGCTCACCTTTCATAAGGTTATTGAGCTTTTGTATGGTGGTTACTATGATCTTATTATCCTCTTTCTCGATATTTCTTTTTAAACCTGCTGTACTGTCTGATCCATTCACACTATCGGGGGAGAATCGTTGATACTCTTTCATTGTTTGAAAATCCAAATCTTTACGATCTACTACAAAGAATACTTTATCAACAAAATCAAGTTGTGTTGCCAGTCGTGCAACTTTAAAACTGGTAAGGGTCTTGCCTGAGCCTGTGGTATGCCAAATAAAACCTCCACTTTCGGTTTTAGACCAATTTTTAGCCTGATACGAACTTTTTACCTTCCATAAAATCCTTTCTGTTGCTGCAATTTGATACGGCCGCATAATCAAAAGGATATTGCTTACATCAAATACCGAATAGTTGAGCAGTACATTTAGAAGCGTATGTTTCTGAAAAAAGGTAGCTGTAAAATCCTTAAGATCCTTAATTAGGTTATTGTCTGACTTTGCCCAGTTCATAGTAAAGTCAAAACTATTTTTACTTCTCTCAACGGTATTGGCAAAATATCGACTGTCTGTGCCATTGGATATTACAAAAAGCTGCAAGTACTTAAAGAGTGAGT
The DNA here is from genome assembly GCA_964343335.1 of uncultured Polaribacter sp. Lineage (GTDB taxonomy): Bacteria > Bacteroidota > Bacteroidia > Flavobacteriales > Flavobacteriaceae > Polaribacter. Next base: position 7,531 of record CAYFJL010000033.1, read on the forward strand.
TTTTGGTATTGAAGCTCTCTTTAGTGTAACGATGCACCTGATTAAATGCTTCACGGATAGCAACGCCTCGCTTTTTTAGCTCTACTTGTACCATAGGTAAGCCATTGACTAAGATGGTGACATCATACCGATTAGCCTGCGTTCCTATTAGCTCAAACTGAGATATTACCTGCACTTTATTACGAGCAACATGCTGTTTATCTACTAGGTAGATGTTTTGAATATGCCCATCATCAAAAACAAAATCGTAGATATAGTCATCGTGTATTTTTCTGGTTTTATCTATGAGGTTATCACTTGGCTTATCTAAATACTCCAACACAAAACGAGACCACTCACTAGCCGAAAACTCCATACTGTTGAGCGTTTGGAGCTGTACCCTCACATTGGCAAGCATGGCTTCTTGTGAGGTAAGCTGAGGTAGGTACTCATAGCCTTGATTGGTTAAATCTTGGATAAGCTCTTTTTCTAAGTCAGATTCTGTTTGATAGCTAGCACCTTGCTGCTCTATTTTGATGTATTTATCTAATACAATGAAGTTGTTAGACTCTGCTATGGGTTTATAGTTGGTCATTAGTTTTCTGCTTTAGGAAATGTTAATAGCATATCTCGGTAATATTCATACTGCTTCTTTCTTAACGCTATCTCTTTGGGCAAACCTTCGCTGATGGAAGTGGTGAGGGTGTCGAATTTGTCTAAGATTGTAACTATGTGTTCTTGCTCCTCTTTGGGAGGTACTGGGATTTTTATTTTCTTAACTGTTGGAACGGTCAGTTGAGGAATACCTCCTTTTGTACCACTAATAGGCGTCATATTTAAAACATAGTTTAAATATTTAGTTGATATAATTGATTTATCAGGCACCAAAACTATTAAACGAATTATAGCCGTAAATTTCCCCTCTCTTACAGTATGATACCCAACTTTAGCACCACGTGCTGAAATTGTTACAGCATCACTTTCAATTTTATATTTAGCAGAATAACCATAGAGTCCTTTTGTGCCTGTAGCATTTGCAAAAATCGGATAAGGAAATTCATCACTAGGATTTAATTGACCTTTAACACTATTCTTTGGAACATCACCTCCTGCGGAAATTGCAGAACAAACCTCCCCCAAAGTATTCCACTCAACTTCCCCTTCATCAAAGCTCAACAATTGGTCACGATAGTAGCTATACTGCTTTTTACGGGCGGTAAGCTCTGTGGTCAGTTCTGTGGTCAGTTCTGTGGTCAGTTCTGTAAAGGTATCCAAAATACGAACAATCTCTTTTTGGACGGATAAAGGGGGGATGGGGATTTGTAAAGCCTTGATAATATCAGCATTTAAATTGCTAACTGAACCACTATTTATCTTGCTTAACCAATAGTTTTGAACATTATCAGAAGCAAGGTAATGATAGAGGTAATCAGCATTCAGCTTATTTCCAAAATCACTAATTGAAGCCCAACCATCATGTATAGCCCCATCAATATCGAGGATATAGGGTCGTCCAAAACTCATGGAATTTGAAATAATAAAATCACCTTTTTTAAGTGTTCTTGATTTTTTAGCTCCTTCAGGTGTGATTTTTTGCTTAGTGCCTTTTACGTATTTCGAGTTAGGTGAAGTATCACCTATTTTTATCCAAGGTACACCATTTTTATTATCTGTAATAAACTTCGCTATAGGACGAGGAGATGCGCCTCTTTGGATTTTAGCCACCTTACCCAAAGTCTTCCACTCCACGGTTGCGCCTTGTAATAATTTTTCTATATAACTCATGCCTCAATCTCCTTTACAATTGCATCAATATCAGTACGTAGCCTGTCTATCTTATTCACAGTTTGTGAAACCTCCTTATTCAGTTCAACAATATCAATCACTTCACGGGTGTCTTTGGCTTCTACATACGAGCTAACCGAAAGGTTGTAGTCGTTTTCGGCAATTTTGGTATTATCAATTGATGTTGCGATGTATTCAACGTCTTTTTTGCTATCGAACATTTCCATAATGCGTTCAATGTGCGTATCTGTCATCACATTGTTGTTGGTTTCTTTCTTAAAGAACTCTTCGCCACTTACATCTATAAACTGCGTTGTATTATCTGTTTTGTGTTTGGAGAGCACCAAAATAGTTACGGCTATGGATGTGCCAAAGAAGAGATTTGGAGCTAAAGAAATAACCGTTTCCACAAAATTGTTATCTACCAAATACTTTCTAATTTTCTGTTCAGCACCCCCACGGTAAAAGACGCCAGGGAAACAGACAATAGCGGCTCTGCCTCTACCAGAGAGATAACTTAGGGCATGGAGTACAAAGGCAAAGTCAGCTTTCGATTTAGGTGCAAGCACACCCGCAGGGGCAAAGCGGTCATCGTTAATAAGCGTGGGGTCATCATCACCAATCCATTTTACAGAGTAAGGAGGGTTAGAGACAATGACATCAAAAGGTTTCTCATCTCCCAATTGAGGTTCTCGGAGTGTGTCACCGAGTACAATTTTAAACTTGTCGTAGTTGATGTTGTGTAAGAACATGTTCATACGGGCAAGGTTATAGGTGGTATGGTTTATCTCCTGCCCAAAAAAACCCTCTTCAATTAAATGGCTGTTGGCGTGTTTTTTACCTTGTAAGAGTAGCGAACCCGAACCCGTTGCTAGGTCATAAATCTTGTTTATTTTATCTAGCTTGTGCATGGCAAGATTAATAAGTAGTTTGGAGACGCTTTGAGGCGTAAAAAACTCTCCTCCCGACTTCCCTGCATTGGCTGCATAGTTGGAAATCAGAAACTCGTAGGCATCACCAAATAGGTCAATTTGGTTATCTTCAAAATTTCCTAAATTTAAGCCTGCCACTCCTTTAAGAACGGCAGCAAGTCGGCTGTTTTTATTGTCAACGGTATTGCCCAGTCTATTACTGGTCGTATCAAAGTCAGCAAATAACCCTTTTATATCATCTTCAGATGGGTAGCCATTTGCAGAGCTTTCAATAGCCGAGAAAATAGCAGCTAAATCTGTATTGAGGTTTTCATTAGTATTGGCACTTTTCGCAACATTTACAAAAAGCTGACTAGGATAGATAAAGTAGCCTTTGGTCTTTACAGCATCTTCCTTTATTTCAGGTGTGATAACATCGTCCGATAGGTTAGGGTAGTCCACACTATCGTCCCCACCTTCCATATGATCTGTAAAGTTTTCACTCATAAAGCGATAGAAAAGTGTACCTAACACAAAGTGTTTGAAATCCCACCCATCCACAGAACCACGCACATCGTTGGCTATTTTCCAGATTTGACTATGTAATTCAGCTCGTTGGTTTATGCTTGTCATACTGCTTTTTTGTATTGCTTTTTTTAAGTTTAAAAAATCTCTTTTGACAAAAATTAGAGCGTATTTTCTGTATATACCCCTTTTAATAATTATGCTAAAAATAAGTTATTATTGATTATTATCAAACGAACTTTCATACAGTAGTCAATCCTGCAGAAATACAACTAACAATAGAAACTGTTTTGAAACAAACTGAAATAGTTGTAAGGTAGTTAATGAGGTGTATTTTCATTTATTACTATTTTCCTAGGTTTAAATATATATATAAATATTTATTAATTTATAAATAGGTTGTAATTATATGCCTATCCCTTCTGTAAATCCCATACCACAGCCAACCCCTCCATTGGCTGATCAAGAGGGGATTGACTGCGGAACGGGCTTTACCCCCATCCGCAACAATCATCATCTATTTGAATTTTATGATGTATTTAACCCCACCAAAACGGTCTTTTCCTTCCTTTACTTCTTTGACAAGGTCAATCTTTTTAGCCATATCAAATGCCTTCTGCATTGTATCTTTTACACGGTTTCTATGACCATTCTCTACTAATTTATGCATATGCATCAAATCAAAGATAGTTTTATAGCTATACTCAACTTGATTGTTTTGAGAGCAATGTTTTGCTTGATACAAGCATTTAATAAACAATTCTATCTGCGCATTAGGACGACCGGTAGTAACTTTTCTGAGTCTTGTATTTATGTCAGAAGGCACATGAAAATATTGGCTTATCTTTCTTTCAAAATCAAAAAATAACCCCTCTACAGTAACCTTTAATATATTTGGTTTATTGGTATAAACCTCATGTACTTCTACTAAGTGAGATATAGAAATAGTATGTTTCTTTTCTGCATCCCTGACAAGCGCATATCTTTTTCTATTGAGACTCCATAAAGAATCTTTTACCACCTGTCTCTGTTTACCGCCTCGCTGTTCTATGCCCATGATTTTATATAGATCAAGAATGTCAAGCTCAAAGTAAGCCCTGTTAAGACCTTCTATATAATTGATTCTATTCTCCGCCTTGGCTATCTGAGCCATGATTACGACCGCAGTAAAAACACGTACCTCATTAGCTGTTATTTCTTTGGTAATCTGGGAACGGACATTTTTAGATAACTTTCTCTCTAGTTCTATTGGAAAATAGACATAGTAAAAATTAGGATCCTTGGTTTGCTGAAGTTTAAGTACTTCATCAATAGTCCTATTTACCTTGGCAAGAACATCTTCAGAAAAAAGTTCTAATTGAGGGTTTTTAGAGGCTTGTTGTGCCAGTTCGATATTGAGTAATCGGACGGGATAGTTTATATTTGTAGTCACAGTTAAAACTTATAAAAGTAAAAAAAACACTTTCTACCTAGTATTGGCGTACTAGGTAGTTTTTTTATCTATTGATCACTTGTATAATCTTTTTAATTTCGGGCCCGGTAAATCTTTTTCCTCGCATCTTTCGATGAAAAGAAGATTCTGAAAAGCCCGCCTCTCTGGCGACGAAGTTTCCCGACAAACCGTACTTCCTTAAAAGACCTGGTAATTCTTCCTGAAAAACCAGAAAGTCATCTACTATTTTAGCGTTAACCCTAGACATATCAAAAAATTAATCATGCCAATAATAACACAATTCATGTTATATAAAAAATATTTTATGTAAGTTTCAGGAATAATTGGCAGTGCTCCCACATATGGCAATGTGTGTACCTTTTGGCGAGAAGCGGGTACCTTTTGGCGAGAAACGTGTACCTTTTGGCGAGAAGCGGGTACCTTTTGGCGAGTACTTTTGAGTTAAGTAACTGATTATCAATGTTTAGTGTACGTTGTTATCGTATATAAATTATAGAATCTATAGATTCTATATAAAGAGAAAATCTTTTAAATAATTTTCTCTTAGAAACAGAAAGCTCAATGAGTTATTTTTTTACTAAAAAACATATAGTCAACTTTTTATGGATTTAATAAAAATTTACAATGGAAGTCTAGTAAATGCTAGAGAGTTACATTCTTTTATGGAGAGCGGACAAAAATTTGCCGACTGGATAAAAAACAGGATAGAGAAATATGATTTCAAAGAAGGAAAGGACTTTTTCCTAACTTTAGGAAAAAGTCATTCAGGGCGTCCTAGCAAGGATTATTACCTCACATTGAGCATGGCCAAAGAGTTGGCTATGGTTGAGAACAATGCAAAAGGTAAAGAAGCAAGAGCTTATTTTATAAATGCAGAAGAAACTCTACAATCGTTAAAGCACAGTAAGAGGTTTCAGGCTTTCCTAAAACTAGAGACTACAAAGAGACGATTACAGCAAAATATAGAATCAATTGGAGGAACACATGACGATTTTATACAAGTTGATTTAGCAGGGCGTAAAATACTCTTTAATGGGAATATTATACCTGATGAAGAGCTCCCCACACTTACCCTTAAAGGAAGAGATTTTGCTACAGAATTGACCAATGGTGAATTTATCAAAGAAGACATTACACTGGATTTGGCAAAAAAAATCAATGAAGACTATCATCAAGAAGTACGCACTTTGATAAAACGAAGCACCAACATAAAACCAGAAGATCTACCTACTGAAGATAAATTGGAAAGGTTAGGGGAGTAGTACTTTCTCATGAACCACGATCTTTACCACCCACTATAAATCCCTTATCACAGCCGACCCCTCCATTTCTGCTCAAGAGGGGATCGACCATGAAACGGGCTTTACCCTGCCCGCGATCATCATCGATATAAGTCCCATGATATATCCATTATCATTTGGCAAGATCTTCTTTTTTTGATCAGATAATTGAACAAAAAAAAGGGGGTCAACTATTTATCTGAGGAATAAAATGACCGGAAATATCAGAAGGAGCAAATATAAAACAAGGAGTCCTTTTTGGACAGATTTGATGATGCAGGACACAAAGCCGAAAGGCAGCAAACTGCGTAAGCTGCCAATCACCCCCGTATCCTGCAGGGATAGCAAGCGGGAACGCCACTTTTTGAGCTGCGCCAAAAAGAATGGCGTTCCCGCTTGCCCTACGGGGTATTTTGCTCCTTTAGGGCAATAAAAAAATTAATCGATGATTAATTTTTTGGTTAAAATCAACCCTATGTTCCAATTAGAGAATAAAATAATTAATTTAAGGATTAATTCATTCACCAAAAAGGAACACCCCATGGCAAGCAAAAAAGCGGTCCCCTTGGAACTGGACACACATGCGAAACTAGTAGATATCTGCAAGAAAAAGAACGTCAACATCAAGGACTTCACGGCCCATATGGTCGATTATTTTTACCGTACCGGGATAGACCCCGGTGATGAAGCAAATACCAATCTGAAGGAGGCCATCAAGGAACTCCGCAAGGAGAACAACCGTGTGATAGGATTCATTAAACAACAGGAAAAGACCAAACTGGATCCCATACTCGACCAGATGGCGGTGGGTTACCGCACCTTCAAGGAACAGGCAGGTACACTAGATAAACTGGGTACGTTCGGGGAACAGTTCGGCAAGTTGCTCCGTAACCAGGTCAAGCTGATGGATGCCATCATGGACCCGAGGAGGGACATATATAAAAACGCCATCATCCTTTTCCATGACTACCTCAAAGAGCAGGAATGGGGAAAGGCAATAGGTATAGGAAAATACGTAAAGGACCCGACTGAACTCAATGACAGGTACACGGAAAAGTTCTTTGGGATATCCGATCGCCCATAATAAACGATCTATCATATGCCCTACATAGATTTCACCAGACAGGCAGGTATCAACAACAAGGGGAGCGTCGCCACTTTGACCAATTACCTCAACAAGGAGGACAGGCAGATGGCCAAGGAAGACAAGCGGGAATTCTATTTCAATGGTGAACGCAGCGACATCACCAAGAATGAAGTAGACAAGAATATAGATACCAATAGGGGAGGCCTCAAGAAAAAAGATGCCAAGTTCTACATGATCACTATCAACCCCTCCAAAGAAGAACTGACACATATCGGCAATGATGCCAATAGGTTCAAACAATGGATACAAAAGGAATACATCCCACGGCTCACCAAGGACTTTGACCGTGAGGGACTGAAGACCTCCGACTTGAACATCTATGGCAAGATAGAACGCCACCGTTACTTCAAGGGAACGGACAAAGAGGTCATAGATGGACTTGCCAAGTCAGGACAGGCAAAGCCCGGTAACAACATGCACTGCCATTTGATTTTGGGCAGGAAGAGCAAGGACAAAAAGCATTATCTTTCCCCCAATGCCAATGCAAGGAAGCATGGTCAACAGGGTGCGGCCATCAATGCAGGTTTTGATAGGAACGCCCACAAGATAACTATTGAACAGAGTTGGGACAGGCACTTTGGGTATAACAGGAATTTCGACAAGAGCTTTGAAGTCCAGCAGGGCATGAAGCAATGTGAAGGGATAATAGAAAAAGCCTCTGTTATCAAAAACTATGAACAGAAAAAGGCCGGACAGGAATTTAAAAAAGAGAGGCCCATCGAAAAGAACATCGAGAAAAAAACCGAGGTGAAGATAAAAAATATCCCAAGAAAGGACAGGGGGAGTGGCATGGATATGGGATTTTGAGTATATTACCTATTCTTTATGATAGAATAGATTTTTAACTGACAAGCGAACATCACTATGTCATTTGAGATAGACAACAGACAAAGGAGGAAGGTCCATGTCCCCGCCCATCCCAACATCATCGTTGCAAGGATGGTCGTGGTGCTTTTTGTCCTTGTGATAATATTGCTCGCCTTGATAGGTCAGTTCCACGAACAAATAGAAAACGTCTTTGGTGGCAAGGAAAATATCGACAACTATTTGGACAGTACCTTTGGTACGTTCGATGAAATCTCGGCAAAAGTACTTGGAACGGACTATATCGATATGGTCAACATTGGCATGACGTCGAGCATTTTTTATTATATCTCCTATATCTTCTTGCTCTGGGACTGGAACAGGAGAACGGTCGGTAAATTGGGTATGAAGGGTTGGGCCCTCAACCTTATCGGTATGTGGCTGTTCATGATGGTACCCTTCCTACCTTATGTGTTCATAGGTTATGGGGCATACAGGGCCTTGCTACTGCTCTTTACCGATGTAGTACCTTTACCAATAAAACTCAATGGTCTTGTCGATACGGGCATAGATAACAAGGACCTCAAGATAAGGATACCCACGGACAAGGGGACACTCCGCATCGACAATATATTCAGGAACCTCTGGCTCTTGGCGGGCCCAGGATCGGGCAAGACCAACCTGCTCCGTTTCTTGGTAAAGCAGTTGGGGGAGAAGGATTTTGCCCTGGTGCTTTATGATTTCAAGTTCCCATCATTGGCCATCGATGTGGCCAATGCCTACAAGGATTCGAAGGTAACCCCCTATTACCTAAGTCTTTCCGATATAAAAAGGAGCTGTAGGTTGAACCCCATCCTCCCTGTTAATATGACCAGTTCGGCACATGCCATCGAGTATGCCAATGTCATCATGTCGAACCTGGTGAAACGGTCGGAGGGAAAGGACAATTTTTTTGATAGGTCTGCCACGATGTTACTGGCAGCGACACTATGGTACCTGCGGGAGGAGCATCCACGTTTCTGTACCATCCCCCATGCTGTTTCCATGATTCAGCACAGGAAATTCCAAGAGGTCATCATCAAGCAGATGTGTGAGGAGAACCTAGAGGTAGAGGGGATGATAGTCTCCGTGGTAACGGCATTGGAGAACAAAGCGGGCAACCAGACGGCAGGGGTCATTTCTACCCTTCAGAACGCATTGGCAAGGTTGAACCTTCCACAGATATTCTGGGTACTCACCGAGAACGAACTATCGCTCGACCTTAACGACCCAGAAGACCCCAAGGCGTTGGTGCTCGGAAACGATGGGGAACTGGATGCAGTTTTCAGTCCGATATTGGCATTAATATACACCGTGGCACTCAAGAAAATGAACAAAAAGGACATGCACCACAGCTGCTCTTTGATAGATGAGGGTTATACCATTTATATCCCTGAATATGCGAAGTACCCATCCACATCAAGGGAGAACAGATTGGCACATATTTTCTCGGCGCAGGATTATTCGCAGGTAGAGGAGAAATGGGGGGAGAAGGAAGCGGAGATATTGGCAGGCGTATTTTCCAGCCATGCCTATGGCAAGACCACCAACCACCGCAGCATGGAGCGCATCACCAAGATGTTCGGTAGGAGGGACGAAACCTATCTCACCCGTTCACATGGTACTACCACACCTTCCTTGTTCTCAAGGTCCGGGGGCAGTAATAGTTCCAACATTGGGGAAAGCATCCAAGAGCGTGACAGGGTAAAGATGCAGGACATCAAGGATATGCGATCTGGTGAACTGATAGGTTTTTTGGCAGAGGGCAACACGGTAGAGTTCAAGTGCAGGGTAAAGGAGTTCAAAGAGGAGCAGCCCATCCAAGAGCTACCAAGCAGGGAAGTGACCGATCAGATGATGAAGGATAACTTCAAGAGGGTCAGGGAGGATATTGACTCCATTATCAGGAGTAATGACGAAATAGAGACGACAGTTTCGGATAATGGCAATATCATCAAGATGGAGAATGATACAATTAAGGGAAATGGTGAGATTGATGGGAGGGGGTTGGAATTATAAATAACCAGTGGAAAAGATTAAGTAAATACATAATTATGGCAATTTTAGCTCCTAAACCGACAGTTATAATTGATTACAAGACTTATTTCGGAGTACCACCACCAGAGGATAGAATTTCATTCATTAAAGATATTTCAAAAAAAAATGTACTTTATGAAATAACAGCACTTAACTATAGACTAAAACCAAAAGAAAAAATACATATAGATATAAGTCTAAATACTCAACTCAAGGAATTGAAATATTTCACCCAAAGTAAGGAGCTTTTCCAGAAATATTTTAAAACTCTAAAAGGGTTGATAAAAAGTGAAAAAGATTATCCTATAATATTCAATAGACAGTGTTGCCTTTTTGCCATAGAAGAAATCATTAATTCAGATGGAATAGAAGATATTGAGGATTTTGAAATGGCCAGAATCGAAGTGTGGGAAGCCATTTTGAAGTATCTTCTTGCGGTCAATTATGCAATTACTGAAATAAGAACTGAGGATAAAGAAGATAGAATAGGCTTTGAATATTTGAATCCGAAACTATTACCACTAAATGAATTGATGATAGAAACGGATTTAATATATACTCCTTATCGAGGATACTGGCTTTTTGCATTTTTTTTAAAGCATGATAAATATAAAGAAGAAATCAATAAGTTTTTTAAAGCTAAATATGGGATAGAACCAAATAAGTTCATATATGAAGTACTAAGCTTATATATGAGTAACAATAACGAAAACCCAGAGCATAATTTTTTTTATTTAGTAGAGGAAGGTAGTCAAGATTTGTTTGACAAATTAAGTATTGAAGTTTTCAATACTGAAATGCACAAACTTATAAGTATTAGAAAATCTCCATTTATTAAAGTTGGGAAACACAAGTTTTTGATTTCGGATAATTCATTTTTACTTGAAAAGACTTATAACCAGTTCATAAATGATTTTTGGTTTGATTGGATAAAATTAATAAAAAATGAGGCTGGAAAATTAGTTTTTAATATACATGAATATAGGAGTGCATTTGGATATTTTTTTGAAGAATATATTGCTGGAATTTTAGCTAATAGTTTTGAGAAATATAACTATTCTCATTTATCAATGTTTGATGACTTAAAAATAAAATCATCAGATGGAGAAATCGAAATAACAGATATTTACTTTCGAAATACTAACAAGATAATTCTTGGCCAAGTTAAATCAGGTAGTATATATGATAAAGAAAAATTCGGAGGTAGTGTTGAAAGTCTTTATAAAAATAATAGAGATAAATTTTTTGAAAATTTTGGTGTTGATCAACTAATAGAATCCTTAAATAAAATGGATAAGTATATTCAAGAAGTTGATATTAAATTTCCTAAGGGACATGTCTATAAAGTATTTCCTGTGATTATAGTTAATGATAAAGTGTTTCAAACGCCATTGATGGCTGATATATTTAATACCAGATTCAAAGAGTTATTACCATCTTTCAAAGTTAAAAATGCTATTGTTTATCCTTTATCACTTATCCATGTTAGTGATTTAGAAAGGTTAGAGACTTTTTTAAATGAGAAACCTAAAGAGATTTGGGAGATATTAAAATACAATCATCGGAATAAAAAATTTATTCCACCTTTTTATTTTACTGTAAATCAAAAAATAAAAGGCAGGAAATATCCCAAAAGGGTTACTAAATTATTTAAAGAACTTATAACTTTATATGGCCCAAATAAGAATTGAGCTACCAAATGATTAAAAATACTAGTATGAAAAAAAAATCTAAATGTACATATCAAGAGTAAGTTTAGTAAATTATAAAAATTTCGCTAACGCAAAGTTTCTATTCAATAAAGGTATAAATACAATTATTGGGGAAAACGGATCGGGTAAAACCAATGTTTTCAAAGCAATAAGATTGTTACTTGAGGATTCGTCATTGCGTTTTGCATACAAGCTTAACGAAAATGACTTCAATAGAACATTAGAAGGAGACCACTGGAAGGGACATTGGATAATTATAAGTCTAGAGTTTGATGAAATTACAAATGAAGAAGCAATTCAATCACTATTTGTTCATGGATTAGGTATTGCAGAAGATGATTATGTTAAAAAGGCTTCCTATAATCTTTTTTTCAGGCCAAAAGCCGACATTAGACAAAGACTATCTGAACTTAAGAAGGAAGATAAAGAGAGCTTAGCTAACATCTTAGACGGAATTACTATAAGTGATAATTATGAAACTTTCTTTACAGGAAAAAGTACTGCCGATTTTAATGACCCAGAGGTTTATAAAGAGTTAGTTGGAGATTTTGATAAAGTAGAATTCCCATCAACGATAGACTCATCCAAATTTGGAACAAAAATTCCTCATCAATTGTCTATTTCACAAGAGGTTTCTTTTACCTTCATTCAAGCATTAAGAGATGTTGTAAGTGATTTTCACAACAATAGGACTAACCCATTATTAACTCTTTTGAAAAATAAAAGTGGTGAAATAAAAGATGAGGACTATAAACCAATAAGTGATTTAGTTAAAGATTTGAATGAAGGAATTGAGGGGTTAGAAGATGTACAAAACATAAGGAAAGATATCAAAAGTACTATTCAAGATGCTGTTGGCTTGACTTATTCTCCTTCATCCTTATCCATTAAATCCAGTTTACCCAGTGAAGCAGACAAGCTATTACAATCTTTAAAATTATTTATTGGAGAACCTGATGAAGAATATGAAGGAGGAGTACATGAACTTAGTTTAGGAGGAGCAAATTTAATTTTTTTAACTCTTAAATTATTAGAATTTAAGTATAGAAAGTCAAAAGATACTTTTGCGAATTTTTTAGTTATAGAAGAGCCAGAAGCACATATCCATAACCATATACAAAAGACTCTTTTTGATAAATTAGACTACGGTGACACCCAAATCATTTACTCAACACATTCGACTCAAATATCAGAAGTAAGTAATGTAAAAAACATCAACATTCTTGCAAAGAAATTGAACCATGCAGAAGTTTACCAACCTTCAAATGGATTAGCACAAAAAAACATCAACCAAATTCAAAGATATTTAGATGCTATCCGTACAAATCTATTATTTGCTAAAGGAGTTATATTGGTTGAAGGGGATGCTGAAGAAATATTAATACCCCAACTAGTAAAAAAGGCTTATGGTGTTAGTCTTGATGAACTTGGTATAAGCCTAATAAATATTAGGAGTACAGGGTTTAAAAATGTTGCACAGTTGTTTCACGAAGGTAGAATTCACCGAAAGTGCGCTATTCTAACTGATTTGGATGATGCAATTTGCGATACATCAATTTATGGTGGAGAAAGTAATGCTATAAAAAAGTATAAACGTAAAGTTGAAAACTCCAAAATAAAAGGTTTAGAGAGGAAAGCCATCTTGGATGAGTTTGAAAAAGATAATGATTGGATAAAATCATTTTATGCAGATTACACATTTGAAGTCGATTTCATAAAAGCAGGTAATGATTGGGAAGTTTGCAAAATCATAGATGAAGTATATACTGACACAACAACAAGAAAAAAGGCCAAGCAGAATTTAGAATCTAGAGATGTTGCATTATATGGTAAACGGGTTCTTACTATGGCCAAACAAGAAGGCAAAGGGTGGTTTTCTATTATGCTAGGTAATCACGTCTATTTTGAAACTGTTGTTCCTAAATATATTGTAGATGCGATAATTTTTGTAAAAGATGAATTTTCAAATAACACGATTGTAGATATCGTCGATTATAGAATTTCAAAAAATTTTGAAGAAAATAATAAACTTGACTTTGGTAGTTCCAAGATAGCCTTAGCACAATTCAAAGTTGGAGATTGTACTATTGATTATCTTATCACTGAATTAAAGAAAACTATTCCTAATGATCAAGTATTAATGCTGTTAGAAAAATTACAATAGATGTTTGTTTGGGAAAAAGGTGAGTTGAATAATGAACAAGAATTGGCTGTGAAACAAGCAGAAAGCCAACTTTTAATCGCTTGTCCAGGTAGTGGAAAAACAAGGACGTTGACATACAAAATTGCTTATGAATTAAGTAGATTAAAAACCAATAAGGAGTT
>CAYFJL010000034.1:0-20982 GCA_964343335.1 uncultured Polaribacter sp.
CTAGGGTTGGTTTGTTTTTATGAACGTAATCGTTCTTCATGGAATCATACTCATAGTCTTGAGACCAATCATCGATACTAGAAGCTAATTCTTTCAGGGAATTACAAATGATAGCCACTTCTTCGTTGGTCACTGTTGGATGTAAAGACAGACGAACCCAACCTGGTTTTTCCGTGTTACAGCCTTCAAGTATTTGATGTTGAATCTTGTGGGAAGTCTCAATATCTACATTCAATAAAAAGTGTCCGTAGGTTCCAGCGCAAGAACATCCACCGCGCGTCTGAATTCCGAATCGGTCATTCAACAACTTCACCACCAAATTGAAATGATACTTTTCAAAATAGAAAGAAAAAATACTGAGCCTTTTTTTATGATTTGGAGCTAGAATTTGAACACCTTCAAGACTTTCAAGAGTTTCAAAAACCACTTCATTGATTTCCTTTTCGCGATCTAGCATGTTCGAAACACCCATTTTCTCTTTTAACTGAATGGCCAGAGCGATCCGGATGGTTTGTAAAAAAGCAGGTGTACCACCGTCTTCTCTCGTTTCTACATCATCAAAATAATCATGCTCACCCCAAGGATTGGTATACAATACCGTACCCCCTCCTGGGTTATCTGGTACCATATTTTTGTATAGTTTCTTATTGAAAATTAAGACTCCTGAACTCCCTGGACCACCTAAAAACTTATGTGGTGAAAAGAATATGGCATCTAAATGAGCACCTTCTTCATCAGGATGCATATCAATTTGCACATATGGGCCGCAGCAGGCAAAATCAACAAAACACAATCCGTTGTATTTATGAATCAATTTGGCCACCTCATAAAAAGGCGTATGAATGCCCGTTACATTCGACGTGGCTACAATGGAAGCTATTTTAATGGGACGATCCTGGTATTCTTGAATGCACTTTTCAAAGGCCTCTAAGCAAACCAGCCCAACGTTATTACTCGGCACCACCACCACATCGGCAATGGTTTCGTACCAAGAAGTCTGATTGGAATGATGCTCCATATGACTGATAAAAACCACTGGCTTCTTATCGGTCGGAACCTGTGTATGTTCTTTTAAATTTTCAGAAACTTTTAGACCAAGTATTCTTTGAAACTTATTAATCACTCCGGTCATTCCAGATCCTTCGGTGATTAACACATCATCTTTAGAAGCATTTACATGCCTTTTAATGATGTTTCTAGCCTCATGATAAGCCAGGGTCATGGTAGCACCAGTTGTGCTCGTTTCAGTGTGTGTATTGGCTACGAAAGGTCCGAATTCGTGAAGCATTTTATCTTCAATAGGTCGGTACAATCGGCCGCTCGCTGTCCAATCAGCATAGATCACTTTTCTTTCGCCATAGGGTGACTGGAATGTTTGATCAATTCCAATAATTCCCTCTCGAAACTGCGAAAAATAGTGCTCTAAGTTCATGGTTCTAAATTATATAATCTCCTTAATTTCTGCAATAAATCGCTCTGCCAAGGCATCCGCAGCAGCTTGACTTTTGGCTTCCGTGTATATTCTAATAATTGGTTCCGTATTCGATTTACGCAAGTGAATCCACTCTTCCGCAAAATCAATTTTTACACCATCGATGGTATTTACCTCTTCATTGGCATATTTCGTTGCCATGGTTTCCAAAATGGCATCCACATCTATTTGAGGTGTCAATTGAATTTTATTCTTACTCATAAAGTAACTCGGATAGGATTCGCGCAATGTTTTACACGACTTTTTGGTATGCGCAAGATGTGATAAGAACAAGGCAACTCCTACCAAGGAATCACGTCCGTAATGCGAAGCTGGATAAATAATTCCGCCATTCCCTTCACCACCAATGGCTGCATTGGTTTCTTTCATTTTTACCACTACATTCACCTCACCAACTGCGCTGGCTTGATAATTCCCTCCATGCGAATTGGTCACATCTCTTAAGGCTCTTGAAGAGGATAAATTAGAAACGGTATTTCCTCCGCCTAATCGTCCTAATACATAATCAGCACAGGCCACCAAGGTATATTCTTCTCCGAACATGGATCCGTCTTCGCAAATCAAAGCCAATCGATCTACATCAGGATCTACCACAATTCCGAAATCGGCTTTTTCTTTCACCACCAATTCCGAAATATCGGTTAGGTGTTCCTTTAAAGGTTCTGGATTGTGTGGAAAATGTCCATTTGGCGCACAATACAATTCGATGCACTCTACATTTAATTCCTTTAACAAAGCAGGAATAAAGATTCCGCCTGTAGAATTCACGCCGTCTACCACTACTTTAAAATTAGCCTTTCGAATGGCATCGGCATCCACTAATTCTAAGTTCAATACTTCTTGAATATGTTTTTCTAAGTAGGAACTATCTTTGGTGTAGGTACCCAAATCGTCTACTTCAGCAAAATCATAATCATCTGCCTCTGCAGTAGCTAAGATTTCTTTTCCGTCATCACCACTTAAAAATTCACCTCTTTCATTCAAAAGCTTAAGCGCGTTCCATTGCTTCGGATTGTGACTCGCAGTAAGGATAATCCCACCATCGGCCTTTTCCAACGGTACAGCTACCTCAACGGTCGGAGTGGTAGACAATCCTAAATCAACAACATTGATTCCGATACCTACTAATGTATTGGCCACCAAGCTGCTGATCATCTTACCAGAGATTCTTGCATCTCTTCCAATAACCACAGTTAAACTATCTTTATTCGGATTTCTTTTCTTTAAAAATACACCGTAAGCCGAAGCGAATTTTACCGCATCGATAGGTGTTAAATTGTCACCAGGATTTCCTCCTATGGTTCCTCTAATTCCAGAGATTGATTTGATTAGCGTCATGTTCAATTTTTGATGAACAAATATACTTTTTCACTTCCATTTTTCCTGAAAAAATCTTTGATAATCATAGGTTAATTCGGAGTCTGAGTTTTTTTTCTATCTTTAGTAAAACCAAAATAATGATTCAACTTTTCAAAAAAGTTCGACGAAAATTACTGAATAACAATCGGTTACGGAGTTATTTCTTTTATGCTGTCGGAGAAATCGTCTTGGTGATGCTGGGAATTGTTCTGGCCATTCAATTTAGCAATTGGAATGAGAAACGAAACGAGGTCAAGAAAGAAATATGGTATTTAGACAACATTGCCAATGATATGTTCGCTCAAAAACAGGACTTGGTTTCCTTAAAAAAGGCTTTTGCTGAAACACTAGACATTTCCAACCAACTACTTCTCGATTATATACAACTCAAGGACTACACAAAAATTGATAGCTTATCGGTAAAGTTGAATAATTTGATGGTAACCTATGCATTTCCCAACATTGACAATACGTACAGTGAACTGTTATCTTCCGGACAAGTTCAATTGATTGAGAATGATGATTTGTTATCGGAAATTATCGATTTTTATTTGACTACCGAGGAATATGAAATCCTTTTTCAAACCAATGAAAAACAAGTGTTTTACGGCGAGGTCTATCGCGTGCTCAACAAATATGCTGAGATCGATTTATCGGAGTATGCTGATGATGAATCGTTTCTTACCAAGGATGAAACTGTTCAGAATTACATTCTAAACGAATTGAGAAAACCCAAGGTTAAACTCGAATTAACCAATGCCATTAAAAATAAAATCATCATTGTTAAAGATTATCTAGAAACGGTTGACGAATCTGTCGAATGGGCCGATAAAATGATTGAAGCCATTGATGATGAAATTGAAAAACTGAAATAAAACATTCCCTCCATAAGAAAAAAGAGATCCAATTAATCATCCAACACCTATAACTAACCAAACTACTTCATGCTTAAAAAAATATTGCTTTTCCTAGCGGTTATTGTCTATTGCCATAGTTTTTCGCAAGAAATTAAATACCAAGAATACTCCTACACTGAATTCTTTAAACTCATCGAAAAAGAGAAGGATTCAGTCTTTAAATTGAATAATGCCATTGTTTCTATAGATTTAAAAACGGATTCAACTTATATAGTTACTTCTAACATTTTAGAAAGTTTTGACGCGAGTGGTCCGTTAGAAACAAAAGTCAAAATAAACAAACATTTGATTCTAAATAATGTTCAATTCAAACCTAATACCCAAAATAATGAATTAAGTGGTTCTAAGTTTGGAGTGATAAATAACATTTCCTTTGAAAGGAGCGTAACCCTAAACGAAACTTTAAGTCTCTCGCTCTTTGATTGTGTATTCAAAGGTAGATTAACAATCAAAAATTCTCAAAAAAATACCCCGGCGCTTAAAAAGCTAATTTTTAGTAGGTATAATTATCTTTTTTTCCTTGGTAATAAATTTCATAACGGTCTTAATATCAATATTTACTCTCAGAAGGGTGAGCGATTAGATTCCAATTTCATTTTTAATCTAAATACTGTTCAAAGCGATAACAATGAAATTAATTATGGAAACAATAGAATTAGGGCGAGACTGGTAGGGATAGTTTCAATACAGTCAAATAAATTTATTGGTCGTAACAGCTTAATAATGGAAGGTAACGAGTATTTAAGGATAGTTGATAACCTTTTTTTAGAGGGTATGCCTTATTTTGAATTTGATCAAATGGATAAAGTTATTGAGTTAGAATTCCAAGACAATAACTTTCAACGGAATCTTTTCTTAGACTTTGATACATTCAAGCCAAATTTTTCGATTGGCTGGAGCCAATTGAAAAATAAAATTATTTCGGAAGCTGCCTATCTCAAATCCGTACCCGAAAACTCTTTTGGACAAGGTTTTGATCTTTTTACCATAGACAGCATTGCCCATTATTTTAAACATAAAAGATATGCAATAAAAGAATCGTTTAAAGCAGAAGTTGCAATAAGAGGGCAATTCTACAAATACTACAAAGAAAAAATGGACACTGAGTACTCCAATCAAGTTTATGTGGAGATAAAAGAACTTGAAACCGAGAGAACAAAAATACTTTATGAAGCAAACCCTTCCTTTGACAAATTTTTTAAATGGCGAATTAATCAATTTTTAAAAGTTTTCTCCAATTACGGGACAGAACCAGAGCGTGCGGTAATTGTATCCTTATACGTGATTTTCTTTTTCGCCTTCATTTATCTCCTCTTCCCCAATACTTGGGACCGTCATGGAAAAAACCGAATCATGGATCGTTATCGGTTTTTCACTAAGTACATGAAAAAAGATGCCGGTATTCACGAAGTCTATTTGGAAGATCAAGAAGGAGAATTGTTGGAATCGGAAGACTTTAAACAATACATGTTGGCATCAGGAAAGAACATTCCTGCTTTCTTTTTAAAAACGGCTTTGCCCTTATACAAATGGTCTATCTCCAGCACCAAATTCTCGGCAGCCTTATTGAAACGAGTTGATGTGATGCAAGGCACATGGAGCAATGTTCCCGACAAAAAACGAACTTGGAAAACCATCTTATTGATTGGGGCTTTTTGTGTGGCTTTGATGTATGATCTATTCATCAAAGTACTTAATGCCTTAATGCTCTCCATCAACACCTTTACCACTTTAGGCTTTGGTGAAATCCCCATCAAAGGATTACCACGTTATTTAGCCATCATTCAAGGTTTTATTGGTTGGTTTATGTTAACCATCTTCTCAGTTTCATTGATTTCACAATTATTAAATTAAACCCATGCAGAAGAAATTGACCAATGCTTATCATGGAAATCCTCCGAAGCTCTATAAAGCGCGAAGGAGGGTGACGATATTTAGTGTGTCCCTAATTAGCCAATTGTTAAATTAAAAATCGAGATGTCATCTCGACCGCAGTCGAGAGATCTCAATAGAACAAGGAACTATGAAAAAAACAGAATACATACCCAACCCCAGCCCCTCCGAGGAGGGGAATAATTAAAAAATTATGAAAAAACTAAAACACAAAGACACCGATTCTTTTCCCCTCTTGGGAGGGGACTATGGGGTGGGTCGAATGATAACAAGAATTATATGGATATTTATTTTTCTTGTAAGTATTCAGTCCTTCTCCCAAGAAATCAAATACAAGGAATACTCTTATTCGGAATTTATGGAATTGATGAAAAACGAAAAGGATTCCGTATTTCGACTCTCAAATGCTTTTATAAAATATGATTCGTTAAGTGATAAAGGCTTTATGGCACCAAGGTTATATGCCACTGAAAGATTTGCAAATGAACAAGAAGTTCCAAAATTAGTAATCAACCATAAAGTAGAACTTCGAAATGTTCAATTCGAATTCATTGAAGATTTCGATAAGGATTTAACAAGTAGTTTACACGGAATTATTTTTGAGAAGGAAGTTAACATTGAAAACTCCTTTGGTATAAGTTTAAGCAATTGTATATTTAAATCAACGTTTGATTTCGGAAATTTTGAATATGAGAAATACAAGGCATTTAAAGAAAGTTACCCCAAGATTTCAGATCGAATTTACATCTATAAATCAGAATTTTTAGGCTCGGTAAGAGTTATCAACAGCGCCACTATGAGGGCCTCAATTACGGGGTCTGGTTTTAGTATGGGGTTTAACCATTTCAAAAACAAATTGAATAGAATATTGATACTGAATTGGTCACTAACATTTGCCATGTTCAGCAATAATATTTTCGACACCGAAGGTTTTTATTACATTCAATTTGAACAAATAGAAAATACAATTATTGACTACAATGTATTTAATAGAGGTACGCCTCAATTTTATTGTATTGAACAGGATGAGCTAATTTTTAAAGACAATTCATTCAATGTTCCTTCATTGATCAATTTAAAGGCCACTAATAACGTAAATTTTATTGGAGTCAATCAATTTAATTCAACTATTAGCTCCTTAGATGGTTATCGCGATTATATTGAAAAACTGTATAATAAAAATCCCAATAAGACATTTAATGAGCTAAATGATGACATGGAATCTTTTAAGAACTATTACAATGAAGAAAGAATAAAAAATTCAACATATTTACAATTTGAATTAGATCAATTAAGTGTTTTTTACAATTATTTCAAAGAAAAGCATAACACATCTGAGGCCAATAAATTCTATATTAAAATAAAAGATTTAGAAAGCGATCGTTTAGCTTACGAACACGATTTGAACCCGACATTCACAACCTATTTTAAACTTCAAATCAATAAGTTTTTAAAGCTTTTCTCTAATTACGGCACAGAACCAGAGCGGGCCGTAATTGTTTCTCTATATGTTATATTCTTCTTTGCCCTCATCTACTTACTCTTTCCCAACTCTTGGGATTCACTTGGCAGAAAAAGACTCATGCATCGCTTCGAATTTTTCCAAAAATACCTGCGCAGAAAAGAAGGCATGCACACTTTATATTTAGAGGGTAAACAGCAAGAATTAAGTTCATATGAAGATTTTAAAACCAACTTAGAGAAAGCACAATTAGAGCTTCCCTCCTTTTTTATCAGTTGGTCAAAACCGCTATACAACGCTTCCATGTTTAGCTCTCGAATAACCAGTCGTTTTTTAAAAATGACCGATGTATTACAAGGCAAATGGCAAGATTTAACTCCCAAACAAAAACGTTGGAAGAATATTCAAATCGGTTTCTTGCTAACCTTAGGTTTGTTTTATGATCTATTCATCAAAGTACTTAATGCCTTGATGCTATCCATCAACACCTTTACCACACTTGGTTTTGGGGAGATTCCGATTAAAGGATTACCACGATATTTAGCAATTATCCAAGGTTTTATTGGTTGGTTTATGTTAACTATCTTCTCAGTTTCATTGATTTCACAATTATTAAATTAAACCCATGCAGAAGAAATTGACCAATGCTTATCATGGAAATCCTCCGAAGCTCTATAAAGCGCGAAGGAGGGTGACGATATTTAGTGTGTCCCTAATTAGCCAATTGTTGAATTAGTGAAAACAAACCATCAATATATCTACGAATGCTCCCCTCTTGGGAGGGGATTAAAGGGGTGGGTCCTATGAAAAGAAAAATCATTCCATACAACCCAAAACTAAAAGCATACGCCAAAGATTTAAGGAATAACATGACTCTTGGAGAAATCGCATTATGGAGAGAACTAAAAGGCAAAAAGCTTGGTGTAAGATTTAGTCGGCAAATTCCAATTGACAATTATATTGTAGATTTCTACTGTAAAGACTTATTGTTTGCCATAGAAGTAGATGGTTCTATCCATTACAAAGAAGGACATCAAGAAAAAGACAAAAAACGTCAAGAACGTTTGGAATCACTAGGAGTTATAGTGATTCGATTCAGTGATTCGGATGTAAAGAATAACCTGAGTTGGGTATTGAATGAGATTAGAGATTGTATTGATAATTTACAACCCACCCCTAACCCCTCCGAGGAGGGGAATAATTAAAATAAACTACAATGATTAAATTCTTTAGAAAAACCCGTCAAAACCACATGAATGAAAACAAAGTAAGCAAATATGTAAAGTATGCTTTAGGAGAAATTGTATTAGTTATTATCGGTATCCTTCTGGCATTACAAATAAATAACTGGAATGAAGCTAATAAGATAGAAACTGACCTCAATAATTCATTGCATAATATGGCTGATGAGCTCCAGGAGAATATTAGGTATTTGCAGCGAGAACAAAAAAGATTTGAAAGGAGAACTGAGGGCATCAATAAGATACTAAATGAGACAGCCTCTGAAGAAGACAAGAAAAATGCCCTCAACATTTTTGCTCAAGATGCCAACTCTAATCCCTTCAATAAAGTTTATGAACTTTTAAAAAATGAGAAAAAGTTACAGCTGATAAAAGACGAGAATTTGAATAAAGAAATAAATCGTTTTTACGAATACAACCTAGTGAGTATTGATAATTTCTGTAAGTGGCATAAAGGTTTTGTTGGAGATAATATTGATCCATACATATTGGAAAATATCCCAATGGAAAACTTTTTAATCGAGACCAAAACACTGGATACTTTACTAAAACAAATAAAGTTTAGAAACATCTTGGCGTACCAAAAGCTACTTTATGAATCCTATGTTGGGTCTAGTAAAAATGCCACTAAAAACGCTAAAAATCTGAAAACTGAAATTGAAAACTACTTGAAAAATCATGATTAAATTCTTCAGAAAAATCCGTCAAAAATTACTCTCTGAAAATCGTTTCAGCAAATATATTCTGTATGCCATTGGTGAAATTGTGCTTGTGGTTATTGGAATACTAATTGCACTTCAGGTGAACAATTGGAATACCAAAAGAAATGAGCAAAATGAAATAAGGAATTACTTTGTTAAAATGCGAAAAGAAATATCAGAAATCGAAATTTACTTTAAAAGTATTGATACTTCATTAGATAGTCAATACAATACGCATAAGCTTAATTTAAGCTATTTGAAAAGTAAGAATAGAGATTCTCTTTATTTGTTGAAAAATACGATTGGAATATTAGCATCTAATCTTACAACCAATTTTTCATCTCCTCTAATGGATGAGTTTTTTGAAAAGGGTTTACTCTCCAAAGTTCAAAATGATAGTATTAAACTATATCTAGAAGGCTTTAAAGTAATGTCAAATTATCTGGAGAGCTATGATAATTATCTAGATGCGCAATATGTAAATGCCATAGAGCCTTTCTTTACCCAACATATTAATTATTCCGAGGTCACGGGTAGAAGGAGGAAACTAATCATTCCTGATGGCCCGAAAACTGACTTTGCTAAGTTTCAAGGAAATCTAGAATTATGGAATTTAATTACTTTTAAAATTGAAGCCATCGAGGTTCATAAACAGAGATTAAAAGCATCATTGCTTACTTTAGATGGTTTGGACAATAATCTGAAAAAAGAACTCAATGATTAAATTCTTTCGTAAAATCTGCAAATCATTAATAGAACAGAACAAAATGGGCAAATACTTTAAATACGCGATTGGTGAAATAGTTCTGGTTGTAATTGGAATTCTAATTGCACTGCAAATCAACAATTGGAATGAGCAAAAAAGAATAGAGCTTGACCTCCAAAATTCTTTGGCGGCCATGGTTGTTGAAGTGGATAAAAATATTGATTTTTTGACGAATCAAAAAGCAGTTACTCAAACCCGAGTTGACGGATTGAAAGAAATTTTTGACAATTCTGCCTCCTTAAAAGACAAACAAAATATTCTTAATTTTTTTGGTCCTGATGTGAATTCCAAGCCATTTTTAAAAGTTTTTGAGGGAATGAAAGAGGATAAAAAACTAGCATTGATTGACAATAAGAAATTGGTTAATAATATCAATGAGTTTTTTGAATACACATTACCTGATATCCATGAATTTTGCAAATGGCATGAGGGTTTTGTTGGTAATATCATAGATCCATATATCATAGAGAACATTCCGATAAAAAGAAATAACGTTATTGACGTGAAAATCGTAGATAAACTATTGGGCAACATTAAATTCAACAACATCCTTTCGTATCAGAACATACTTTATTCGGGGTACATAAAGGCCAGCTCTAATGCTATTGAACAAGCCCAAAAATTGAAAGTAGAATTGGTGGTCGAACTTGAAAGATTACAAAATGATTAAATTTTTTCAAAAAATACGTTACAAATTAATGAGTGACCGGCCTGCCGGCAAGGCAAGAAATAAAACTACCAAGTACTTTAAATACGCCTTAGGAGAAATCGTTTTGGTGGTCATCGGGATACTTATTGCGCTTCAAATCAACAATTGGAATGAACATCGTAAAACTCAGCTACAAGCAAAAAACTACAAAAAAACCATCTTAAATGATCTAGTCCAAGATACCATTTCTATTAATGCTTTGATTGAGAAGTCAAAAAAATATAAAAAAAACATCACTAACTATTTTAACTATCTCGATAGTTTAAAACCCTCTAGTTCAAATCTTAAGAAACTATCAGATAGCTTGTCTAATGTTGTGTTTTTGTATATGAAATATTACCCACAAAATAATTCGTACAAAAGCATGGAAACCACAAAAAGTGGAGAATTACTCAATAAAAAACAACGCGATTTCTTAATGGATCTCTTATCAGACCAGGAAGAAGTAGGTATAATCATAGACAGTCAATTAGATATTGCAATTAAAAATAAATTCAAGAGCGACGAACTTTCAGGTTTTCCCAATACTATCTATCAAAAATTGAATGTAAAAAACGCTAAAGAGCGTCAAATTCAATCCCTGATCCACATTCATCTATGGATGAAAGCAATTGATGAGTTATACCATTATATTGATAGGCGTGGAGAGCAATTAAAAAAGAAGATTCAAGATCATATTGATTTATTTATTGAAACACCATGATTACATTTTTTAGAAAAATACGATTCGCCCTTATGAGTGGAAACAAATCAACCAAATACTTTAAATATGCCCTTGGTGAAATTGTATTGGTAGTGATTGGAATATTGATTGCCCTTCAAATTAACAATTGGAATGAATATCGTAAAGACAGGATTGTTGAAAAGAAAATATTGAATGAAATACTACTCGATATGTGGGTTAATCGGGATGATATTGAAGATATGATTCTCATTGCTGAAAAAAGATTGGAAAAGATAAAAGAATTGAATGAACATATTATTCGTAAGAAACCTAATTATGATTCCTTAGGAATACAATTACGAGAAGCATCATCCACCCAACAATTCACTCCGCGAACCATTGGATTTGAAAGTCTAAACGCCAAAGGAGTAGATATCATTCAAAATGAAACTCTTAGAAATCGTACCATTAGAGTTTATGGCCTCTCTTTTTATAATTTGAAAATGGAAGGCCGGGAGTTTGAACAGTTCGATAACCCAACGATTGACCTTCTGCCCTATTTGAAAAAACATTTGGCGGTAGATACAACTGGGCTCAGCGAAATAAGTGCTAAAAACGTAAATTACAAATTTGAGACCTATGGTTTAAAGGTGAAGGATTACACCGCATTATTGGCTGATTCTGAATTTCTTTTAATTCTTCAGAAATCAATGTTCAATAGGGCCAATAAAATCATCTTATCCAAACGCCTTGTGAAGGAAATAAAAGGGGTGGAAGAATTAATTACAGAAGAAATATCGAAACGCTAAAAAGGATGTTAAAATGATAAAAATTTTTAGAAGACTTCGAAAGTCGCTTTTGACTCAAAACCGATTCAACAAGTACCTCCTTTATGCATTTGGAGAAATTATCTTAGTAGTCATAGGGATTTTAATTGCGCTTCAAATCAACAACTGGAATCAGCATCGAATGGAAAAATTAAAATCGATCGATTACCACAAAAGAATGGTTGAAGATCTAGATTTATTGATACAAACCTTTCGATGGGATTCGACTCGAAGTAGCAATATGACCAAAAGATTAATCACATCTTTAAAGGTTCTTGAAAAGTCGAAGATTTCGAAAGGTGAAATGGATACTCTCGATTATTCACTGCGAAATTATTTTCAATTTGTGCGTATCAATACCAATTTGAACACCTTTGATGAAATCAAAAGTTCTGGAGACATCGGACTCATCTACAACAAGGAGCTAAGAAAATCTATCAACTCTTATTTAACCTACCTATCTGCCATTGGAAAAATTTACGATGAATTGTCGCAACAAGTGAATGAAAGAGCGTTTCTAGACCCTTATATCAAGCAAGAAGTAAGCCTAAGGGCGGCAAAAACCAAAATCGATTTTGATTTAGAAAAATTGAGAAAGAATCAACTGGTTATCAATCAACTTTCGAGATATACACACAATTGGTCTACTAAAAAAGGATTTGCCAGTTCATTAATTGAGCAATCCAAAAAACTAAAGGTTGAAATTCTAAAAGAACTAAACCATGATTAAATTCTTCCGTCATATTCGCCGTTCATTAATCCAAAAAAATCAAATGGGAAAATACTTTAAATACGCTTTTGGAGAAATTCTACTTGTAGTAATTGGGATTTTGATTGCACTACAGATCAATAATTGGAATGAGGATAAAAAGTCCCAAAAGGCTGCTAATTATGTATTGCAAGAAATACATAACAACCTCAAAGAAGATGGGAGCATTTTAAAAGAAATTTTATTACAACGAGAAAAGGCGGGAAAGTCTGTAGCAAAGATGATTAGTTACCTGAAAAACAAACGAATTAACAAGGATTCCCTATCGGCTGACATGCTGAATTTCTTAACTTTTGAACGTTATTTCCCAATCAATAATGGATATGAAATTTTCACATCCAAAGGATTGGAATTATCGAACAATACGCTAACAAATAAAATTTCTAGATATTACAACTATGAGCAGAAAAAAATGAATCGCAGTGTTATTGATGTTGAAAAGGCGATCATTGAAATCTTGGAAGATAGAACTGGGATTAGTTCCTTCATTGAAACCCTCGACTTAAGGGAAAAACTAGTACTTAAAAACTATAACGACCCCACTCTAAAAAGAGATTTGTATACTGAGATTACAGCCTTTAAGAACAACAATAAAGGGACTATACGTTCTGTAAAGGCCTTTTTAGAACTCAATAAAGAGTTAATAACCGACATCGAAAAAGAGCTTGAAAATGATTAAATTCTTCCGTCATATTCGTCGTTCATTAATCCAAAAAAATCAAATGGGAAAATACTTTAAATACGCTATCGGGGAAATTGTACTGGTGGTTATTGGGATTTTGATTGCATTACAGATTAACAATTGGAATGAAACAAACAGTAAAGAAGCCAAACTCAACAATTATCTAGTTGCTTTAAAAGAAGAACTAAACGGAAATATCGGTAGATTGAATAGGGCACAAAAACGATCTAAAAATGATTTAGAACGTAGTATACGTATCATGACCGACCTAAATAGCGATGCTGCTAAAAGTTATACCTCTGATGATCTGATTCGCGTTGAAAACGGAACCGGACCAATTTTTAAGGTGGAATTGTATAGTGCCGTCTACAAAGACCTGATCAATGCAGGAGTTTTGGAAAACCTGTCAGACCCCATTTTAAAAAGAGACATCTTTCAAATTGAAAGATCACTTGAGAATTACGATGAAGCCTTCAACAATGCTAAAGCCATTTGGGATAATTATTTACTTCCCTATTATCACAAACATAAAAACGTAGCTGGTATTTGGGATTCTATTGAAGATGTCACATTACCCAAATTAGCTTTTAAAAATGACTTAAACGCCTTCGTAAACAATAGAGATTATGCAAATCTTCTAGCTTCAAGAGCGAGGCAGGTTGCGAATTTAAAAGTTGCTTGCACCTACACCATAAAAGATTTTGAGGAATTGGTAAGTTCAATAAATACCTATTTAAAAAATGATTAAATTCTTCCGTCATATTCGTCGCTCACTCCTCAATGATAATAAAATGGGAAAATATTTTAAATACGCATTTGGGGAAATTGTTTTAGTGGTTATCGGGATTTTGATTGCACTTCAAATTAATAATTGGAATGAAAATCTTATCAAAGAGAATGAACTTTTAAAAGTGCATGAAAGATTGATATTGGATATCGATAATGATATTGTCGATTTGGTTAGGGTTAGAAATTTTTGGAATGACAAACAACCAATATTCAACAAAGTGGTTAACGACTCTATTTCCAGAGATTTATTAGATAAAGGCTTATCAAGATTAATCACAAGTCCTACAAAGATAAATCTCAATGTAGCGGGTGTCAATCAATTGAAGCGTTTAAATGTTAGGGACGAATTATCGTTGGGAATCATTCAGTCTTATGACAATATGAAATCCTATCTAGAACCAATAGAAAAACGAATTTCTGATGATATAAATGATCTAATTTTAATCTTTAGAGATAATTATTCTTGGTATGGGGAATGGTTGAGTAAAACGATTAACAAAGACAACAGTAGTAAAGCATTACAAGATTATTTTGTAAATAGTATTGAATATCGAAATAGAGTCATTCATTTAAACGCTATAGTGTTTAAAAGTTTTTTGTTTTACCTAGATTTATTTATTGATAATTTAGAAACTACCCGCACCGATTTAATCAAACGAACCAATACTAATTATAAGATTTCTAACAAAAAAGAGCTAGAAAAATATGCTGGTGAATATCAGATTTCGGAATCTAGTGAAAATCAAGGATCCTTTAGAAAAGATGACACTTTAATAGTCACCGCACATGAAGGTTTTATAAGGTATATGCCTCAAAATAATAAAGGTAATTTTGTAGACTACTATCTGCAGCAAAACGGTCGTTTCTTTGCAGATATGGACTTTGGAAAATCTGAAATCGAATTTGAAAATGATAACAAAACTAATGTTATTAGTATGGTCGAAAAATCCACAACGCCTAAACTCAGCAGTACTGTAAAAGCAAGTAAAATAAAATAGTTGCACCCATGATTAAATTCTTCCGAAAAATTCGACAAAAATTGCTCTCTGAAAATCGATTCAATAAGTACTTAATTTACGCCTTTGGGGAAATCATACTTGTGGTTATTGGAATCTTAATTGCCCTTCAAATCAACAACTGGAATGAATCCAATCAGAATCGCAAAAAAGTAGACAAACTACTTGTAAAGATTCAAAAGGATATAAAAACAGACATTTCACAAATTCAAAGACTTACAGAATACTATCGTAATAAAGACTCTATAATTCTATTGGTTCTTAATGACAAGATAACACGGGAGGAGTATGAGTCTCCAAACTCCGTGCAACCATTACACCTACTCATCCTAAACAAAGAGTTTATTCGACTTAAAAAAGATAGTTATTCGAATCTAATTCGTATGCAAGATCAAATTCCTCCTGAATATGACGTTATTTTGGATGAACTTTCAACACTTTATAATGATCTTTTTTCCTATGTGGTTAATCGTGAAGAAAGATTTGATGAGGAGTCCAGTAAATTTGCCGATATGCTATGGGAAAAGTACGAATGGTTTTCAGAATATATACCTTATTATGAAAACAAAAAAAGAATCGATTACTTTTTAACCAACACGAGCTATAAAGGACTGGTAAAAGCATACCGTACCTCAGCAATTCATAACTATTTGAGAATATCAGTAGCATATGCAGACCAAGCAGTTTCAGTATATGAAAAAATCGATAGAATATTAAAAGGCAAATCCTTGAATTCCGAGCTAAAACTTCAACTGAATTCTGAATTTTATGGGAATTATAAAACAATTGCCAATCAAAATTTCCCAGTTTTTAAGGATGGTTATAAAACATTTACAAAAAATAGAGATACCATCAAGCTATTCCCTTTCTCAGAAAATAAGGTTCTAATGGATAGATATTACTTACGATTCAGTAAAAAGGAAGACACTACTTTCATTTACACAACGGGATACCTATTCGGTAAAAAACCATTTGCCTATAAAATTGATTAAATTGTACCTCCATAAAAACTAACCCATGAAAACTATCAAAATCCTTATCCTTTGTTTGCTATTAGTCCCAGCAACTGATTATGCCCAACATAGAAAAAAGAAGAAAACTTCGCAACCTGCCATTCAATTGGCAGATTCCATGTTCAATGGTCAAAAATGGCGAAATATTGGTCCGTTTCGAGGTGGTCGAAGTGTTACTTCAACCGGAGTCGTAGGGCAACCCAATGTATATTACATGGGTTCCACGGGTGGTGGCGTTTGGAAAACAACCGACAACGGAATTACATGGAAAAACACATCTGATAAATTCTTTAAAACAGGTTCTGTTGGAGCGATTGCAGTCGCAGAAAGTGACCCGAATATTGTGGTAGTCGGTATGGGAGAACATGCAGCGAGAGGCGTAATGACTTCCATGGGTGATGGGATTTACAAATCTATGGATGCTGGTAAAACTTGGAAGCACATGGGCTTACCCAAATCAAGACATATTTCCGATGTGGTTATTCATCCAACAAACCCAGATATCATTTATATAACCGCTCAAGGGGCACAATACGCTCCGTCTGAAGATCGAGGGGTCTACAAAACGACCGATGGTGGAAAAACTTGGAATAAAGTACTTTTTGTGAACAACGTTACTGGAGCTTCTTCCCTATCAATGGATATGAATAATCCACGAATTTTGTATGCTGCAATGTGGCAACATCGCAGATTCCCTTGGAAAATTGAATCTGGAGGAAAAAACTCAGGTCTGTATAAATCCACCGATGCTGGTACTACCTGGAAAAAAATGACAGCAGGACTTCCTAAAGATTTCGGAAAAGCCGGAATTTCAGTTTCAAGAGCTAATTCAGAAATTGTGTATGCGGTAATCGAGGCAAAAGATAAAAAAGGCGGTGTGTATCGTTCTGATAATGCTGGAAAGACTTGGAAGCAGGTGAATAGTAATCGTGTAAACATTGCTCGTTCTTGGTACTACATGGAAATTTTTGCCGATCCACAGAATGAGAACGTGGTGTACGTATTAAACGCTCCTGTGATGAAATCCATCGATGGCGGTAAAAGCTTTAAAGGAATCGCTGTTCCTCATGGAGACAATCACCACTTGTGGATCAATCCGCATAACAATAAAAACCTCATCAATTCGAATGATGGTGGAGCCAATATTTCCTTCAATGGTGGAAAAAGTTGGAGTACCCAACAAAACCAGCCTACAGCACAATTTTATAGAGTAATTACCGACAACTTAGTTCCCTACAATGTCTATGGAGGTCAGCAAGACAACTCAGCGATTGCCATTGCGAGTCGTACCAATGATGGGGGCATCGATTGGAAAGATTGGTATTCGGTAGCTGGTGGAGAAAGTGCCTTTATTGCTTTTGATCCTGACAATCCGGAGACGGTTTATGGAGGAACCTATCAAGGAAATATTAGTAAGTGGACCAAAGCATCTAGAGCTCAAAAATCCATCAAAGAATACCCTGAATTGGGATTAAGTATTGCACCGAAAGATTCGAGATACCGATACAATTGGAATGCTCCGATTATTTCCTCTCCGCATGATCGAAACACCATTTACCACGCTGGAAATGTAGTTTTTAAAACTACGGATGGTGGTATGAACTGGACCAAAGTGAGTCCGGATTTAACCAAAAACGAAAAGGACAAACACGGACCGGGAGGCGGACCATATACCAATGAAGCAGCAGGTGGAGAAAACTACAACACCATTACGGCGCTGGTAGAATCTCAGCACGAAAAAGGCGTGTTGTACGCAGGTACCGATGACGGACTGTTACACATCACCAAAAATGGTGGTACAAACTGGGAAAACATTACCCCAAAGGGAGTTCCAGATGGGATCATCAATAGCATCGATGTTTCACAACACGATCCGGCTGTGGCTTATGTCGTGGTAATGCGTTACAAGTCTATGGATTTATCTTCTCATATTTTTAAAACAAATAACTACGGCAAATCGTGGACTAAAATTGTAAACGGATTGAATGATCCAAACGGATTTGCAAGAGTGGTAAGAGCAGATAAAAAACGACAAGGTTTATTGTATGCAGGAACCGAAACTGGACTCTATGTGTCCGTTGATGATGGTGCCTTTTGGCAAAAACTTTCCTTAGGTCTTCCAACAGTAGCTATTAATGACCTCATCATTCAGGACAACGATTTGGTTGCCGCAACTTCAGGTAGAGGATTTTGGATTTTTGATGACCTGGCTGCCCTTCAAGGTATTTCGAGTAATCATGGCGAAATAGCCATTTTCAAACCCAAAAATACCTATCGCATCTTTGGTGGCACATCCAAGGCAGTGGGACAAGGTCAAAATCCGAAAAGCGGCGTTACCTTCGACTATTATTTAAAAGACAAAGCCGGTAAAAAGACCCTGAAGCTTGAAATTTTAGATGGATCAACGGTTATACGCACCTACACGAACAAAAAGTCTAAAGGTTTTAAAACATGGCCTGGAGGTCCGTCCAAGCCACAGGTTTTACCTGCTGAAAAAGGGTATAACAGATTCACGTGGAATTTCGAACGTGAAGCGATTCCATCAATCAGCAAAGTATTTGTTTTTGGTGGTCATTCGGGATCTAGTGTAGCTCCAGGAAATTATACCGCACGTATTACCCTAGATAAAAAGACAGTGGAGACGGTGTTTACCATTCTTCCGAATCCAGCTATTCCATCCAATTCTCAGGATTTTAAAGAGCAACAAGAGATGCTTGTGAATATTGGAAATGTACTCAGGGATATGCATTCGTCTGTGAATCAGATGCGATCGGCGAAGAATCAATTGAATCATTATGCCCAACTTTTAAAATCAAATTCGAATGCAAAACCTCTTTTAGAAAAAGGCAAGGGTTTGTTAAAACGTATCAATTCTTGGGAAGCAAACCTTATTCAAGCGAAGCAAAAGACCTTTCAAGATGTGATCAACTTCAATAATAAACTAAATGCTCAATTGATTCAATTGAAGAGTTATATCGACCAAGCAGACCCAAAAGTGACAGCTGGTGCAAAAGAACGATATTCAGATTTGATGAAAGATTGGCAAGTCTATAAGACCGAACGAAACGCGATTATCAATACAGAAATGAAGGATTACAATGCCTTGTATAGAAGCTTGAATATTCCTGCGTTGATTCTTGATAAGAAATAAAAAAAGGGGAAGAAATTCCCCTTTTACTTGTTTACATTTTAATCTAAGTCAATCCGTAATAAGCAATGTCCAATGCCTCCCGATGATCTGGGTGCGCAATGTTCACCAAGGCTTTCACACGTTCTTTAATAGTCTTACCATACAAGTTGGCAATACCGTATTCCGTTACGATATAATGCACGTGAGCTCTTGTGGTTACCACGCCTGCTCCTTGTTTTAAGGTCGGTACAATTCTACTAATTCCTTTTCTCGTAACCGATGGCAGTGCAATAATGGCTTTACCTCCTTCACTCAAGGAAGCTCCTCGAATAAAGTCCATCTGCCCTCCTACTCCTGAGAACATTTTAGAACCAATGGAATCGGCACAGACTTGGCCCGTTACATCTACTTCAATAGCGGAGTTAATGGCAACCATATTCGGATTTTGTTTGATGATCGATACATCATTCACATAATCAGAAGTTCGCATTTCCACGAACGGATTGTCGTCTACATAATCATACAAACGTTGAGAGCCAACTAAAAAGGTGGCAAGTGCTCGACCAGGATCTACCCCTTTGTGATTTCCATCAATAACATTCGATAAAATCAAATCAATCACCCCATCCGAGAACATCTCCGTGTGTAAACCTAATCCTTTATGAGAGGTTAATCTCGATAAAACCGCATTCGGAATATTACCAATACCCATTTGTAAGGTCGATCCATCATCAATCAGACTCGCCACATAATCACCAATCTTCACTTCAGTATCTGTAGGCGTTGTAACTGGATGTGTTGGTAAATCTTCATCCACTTCAACAAAAGCATCTACCTCAGTTACATGAATGATTCCGTCTCCAAAGGTTCGAGGCATTTGTTTGTTGACTTGAGCAATTACATAATCAGCATTTTCAATGGCCGCGATGGTGGCCTCCACAGAAATCCCTAAGGAACAATATCCGTGTTGATCTGGAACAGAAACATGAATTAGAGCAACGTCAATATCCACAATATTTCTTTTAAAAAGCAAAGGCAGTTCACTTAAAAAAACGGGCGTATATGATCCATTCCCGGCATGTAAGGTATGCCGTACATTCTTTCCAATAAAGAATGAATTTACATGAAAGCTATCCTTGTATTTCGGATCTGCATAGGGAGCATCTCCCTCAACATGAAGGTGACATATTTCTACATTTCTTAATTCTTCATGCCGATCGGTAAGTGCTTTGGTTAAAACCTGTGGCACTGCAGCAGCAGCTTGAACATATACTCTTTGGTTGGATTTTACGACTTTTAGGGCCTCTTCTGCGGTAACTGTTTTGTACATTTTTAGCGATTTATACAACAAAAATAAGCCTCAAAACCAACGAAAAATATGTCATTTGTCATGTTTTAGAAAAGAAAAAAAAGTTTCCAAAATATCGTTGTGTTGGCCTATTACCATTGGCTTTCGAGATTTTCCAATGATCACCAAATAGCCGTAGAACCTTGATAATCATTTATTTATTAACCTATGTTAATTTTATTTAACATTTCTTTAACTAAATTT
>CAYFJL010000035.1:0-20308 GCA_964343335.1 uncultured Polaribacter sp.
GGAAGGGGGCCGGGGGGATGGGTTTTAAAACTTGAAGTTTCGTACAGTCCTGATTCTTAATTTTGGATTTTTGAATGTAAGGTTGCCTCTTCCCTTTGGGCATCGGCCGTATGATGCTTAGTACTCCAAGTGTTAGGGGTGAGGGTACCGAACCAAATGCCCCCGAATGCTGTTCATTCTCCACTGTACCTAATACCTACTACCCTATTCCAAATACCAACCCCAAAAAAAGTTACGCCTTTCATTTGCATCTTATGCGCAGGCGTTTTATTTTTGCAACGCTTTCGAAAGAAAGTCATGGTTTAGACCCATGGTGTAATTGGCAACACAGCAGGTTTTGGTCCTGTCATTCTAGGTTCGAGTCCTAGTGGGTCTACAAAAGAGCGAAAGCTCGTCTTGAATATCAACGCTTTACGAATAGAAATTTGGCAGCGTTGACAGATGAGTTGACGTTTCGATGAGAATCTTTCAAAAAATTGGCTAGGCCTTGTGCCTGGCCTTTTTTGTTTGTACGCAGTACAAGATAAGGATTTTACACCTCTTTTACTAGCGATGTCTCTTGCCTGCTCTCTGAAAAGCTGGCAAGCCTTCAATCATATGAGGCTTTTTGCTATCTTTAGTAGCGATTTAATACACTTATAAAAGAATGGCAGAACAATCGGCAAAACTTCTGGAAATCTGTTTAGAAAATCCTTTGCTTAAGAATCTGGTTAAGGCACTGGCTGAAGAACTCAGTACCAACCAGAACGAGGAGGACGACTGGATTACTACTGAGGAAGCCATGTCCATTCTGAAGATCAGCTCGAAAACAACGCTAAAGAAGTATAGAGACCAAAACGACATCAAATACAGCGCGCCGATTGGTTCAAAGCACATTCTTTACAGTAAATCCTCTTTACTGAAGTTTATCGAAGACAAAGCCAATATGCCATGAATGAACAAGAACTAGCAAAAGGCTTTAATGCCGGATATATTATACAGAAGCACCGTCCTGATATAGCCGATAGTTTGACTGAGGCTGTCAGAGATAAACATGACGAATTCTTTCAGGGCTTAGTGGCAGGAAGCGATCAATACGCTAAGGAGCGTAGTCAATCAAAGACCATTAGTAAACTTAGAGATACCGCTAGGCAGATTCCCCGCCCTACACAAAAAGGTAAGAATAGTCCCGATAAGGGCTTTGATCTTGACCGCTAAATTATGGCCTCTCCTGTAGTTTCTTCTTCACAAAATTGATGAACGCTCCATCCACACTGTCTGGACGAAAGTCTTTCAGAAGTTGATGTGAGAATTGTCTATGCAACTCATCAAATGACCAGCCCGTTTGGGCATCTTCTACCATCCCCCTCGCCTTCTGCAAGGTGTCCTGCCTGATACTCGGAATATCATCTAAGTCTAACACGGGCTGCTGCCTGATGCCAAATCGGACTATGTCTTCTTTAGTTAGATGAATCCAATAATCGGGTAAGTGGTCATCTTTTTCGATCTGGCGAATGAAGAAGCGGAATTTCTTGAGCGTGGAGGTAGAGCCGGTCTTCTCTTTTAATCTGTTCAGCGATATTTCCCACTGCGTTTTGCGTCCGCAATGTTTACGCGCAATCTCATAAAGCCTTCGTTCCAGGGCCTTACCCAATCGGAAATAGTCGCGGTTTATAGTGAGTACCTCTTTGCCGACGACGGAGTTGTAGAACCATTCTGATAGGGTAATCTCTAACCTCACCATTCTGTCCTTGACCCTGCTACTTTCGATAATGCGGTAACTTTCAATTAACCCGAAAGCACTGGTTACTTCGGTGCGGTTAGTCTTTAGGTTAGTTTTTATGCTTACTCCCTTCAGCCGATCCAAGGCTTTTTTTAGCAGCGCATACCCCTCTCCACTTGTTTTGCGGTTAGTCGCTACAAGTAGATTATGGGATGAGATACGCAGTATCCGGGGCGGAATATGTCCTTTATTGATTTGCTCCATCAACAACGAGCCACAATATAACAGCACATCTTTATCAAAGATGGTAGGCAGGCCGTCTGTTGTCGGTTTGATAGTGATGGAAATATTGCCGTACTGATATTCCAAATTCCTAAAATCTCGCTTCTTTGATAGACTGAATAAGGGATGCTCCATTGAGGCTATATCGTCCTTGAAGGGCAAGCTGTCAAAGATGTCTGCAATGAAAAAATCTTTGTTGGGATGTCGCTCAGGAATAAGCTGTAGGTTACTTTGAGAATGGTCAGTCAAAATATGCTCTTCGTCATTTCAGGAACTAGCATAGCCTGGACAAATTCTAATGCAAGTCTTTTCGTCATTTTAGGAACTTCCATACGTCATTTTAGGAACCGCTGTTCGTCTTTTTAGGAACTTCCATACGTCATTTTAGGAACCCTCCATTTAAGGAGATGTAGAGTCAGTAGGCGTTTGCGACTATATTTTCAACCCGTAACACTACTCTAACTCACTATATAACGTAGTTATAACACTAATGAAAGTGGCGAGTGCTTCGCACGGATAAAGTGAAGAGGAATTCGCTGACGCGAATCAGTTTAAGGATTGCTATTGAAAGCAAAAAAGAATTGGAAAGCTAGGAAAGAATGAAAAATCATTCTCTATGTTTTATTATACGTGCACTCCAATTTAAATTTTTCTAAATCGTTACAGAAATAGTTAGTTTTAGCAAAAGATATGTTTGAAAAATACGAATCAACTATTCTTTGATAAGAAACTTGAGGATGTGCTTATATATTCTCAATTTTATGACAATTAGCCAGTTTTTGGGCGAAATGACTAATTAATAGTTATGCAAATGCAACTAGAAAGGATCAATAAAATAAAGGCCTTTGTAGCAGGTAATCAATTACAAGAAGGGTTAGATGAGCTAGAGAATCTTTTTAATCAGATTGATTCTGAGTTGCTTGAACAAGTAGTTATGTTAAGAAGTAGGTGGGATAGGCTATATGCAGATTATCATGGTGGTCTTATAGTTTATGATGTGTTTCAAACTGATCTAAACAAAATTTCGTTCTCAATTCTTTACTTGCTGAAGCAACTTGACCACTCTAATAGAAAAAATAGATACAAAGAGAAGACATCTTCAAAGGGAAGAATATTATACGACATCAAAAAGCACATGCCAGTTAGCTTAGAAACTCGCTGTACAGTGCGGCTTGCCCATAATTTATCAGTAATCATTCAAAGTTTTGAAGTAAGTCAAGAGACCATTATTGAAGAAATAAGAGTTTCTAACATAATGGAAGTTGAACTAGTTACCTTGTCTGATGATAAAGATTTTAAGATTAGGTCAGTAAATTCAAAAGATCAGATTGTTGATGAATCAGATTATACTGAATGGATCTTCTGGGTAACTCCTTTGAAATTAGGAAATCATAAGTTATTACTAAAAGTAAGCGTTATTCAAGTTATTGATAATGTTGAAAGACGAAAAGAAATTGTTCTTGAAAAAGAAATTGAGGTTGTCAATATTGATGAAAACCTCATAAAGGAAGAGTCAACAAATTGGATCGATTCAAAAATTATTGTTGACACACTAAGTCAAACTAGAGAAGTAGAGGAGACTTATACTACGATAAATGCTGATAAAAAACCACATAGAAGTAGAGGCTTTTGGTCGAACTGGGGTAAACTATTGAATAATTCTTTATCAGCTGGGGTAGCCCTAATTAGTAATAATACTATCGATATCTGGATAGAAGAACGCGTCTATCAACTAAAAATTGAAAATGATCAATCAGTATACATTGATATAGCTTATGAGGTGGCAAAAATGAGTAACGAAGAATGGAAGCCCTTTATATCTTACCTTAAAGAAAAAGAAGCAAACAATGAGTATGTTGAGCATATTTATTCATTCTGCAATTTTGTTGTCAGCTTAGAAAACGAAAATATTAAACAGATCCTCAGCTACCCAACAGAAGAGGCATTTGAAATATTTTTACACAATATTAATGAAATGGAGACTTATGAGATAGGAGCATATATCGGAATATTTAAAGCTTACTCTAGCATAAATCAAAAATCCAAAGCGATTATTTCTCGTCTCAATGAGATAATAAATGCTAATGAGGAATAGATCGTATAACAACTAAGAGCGTTCTTGCTTCTATGGTTGCCGGGCTTATGGATTGCACGTTCTTGTCAGTAAAAAGTAGAAAAAATGCACTACATCGCATTAGACACATGTACATGGATATATCTAGCGAATGGAACTGAGCCAGTGAAATTACTGGATTTTTTATTTGAGGAGTCAGGGAAGGGAAATATTGCAATTATTGTCCCAAAAGTTGTAATCGACGAATGGGAAAAAAACAAAATAGATACAGTCGAAAAAGGAGCGATTAAACATTTTAAGCAAGTAATAGAGCAATTAAAAAGAGTGTCACGATTATTAGGAAAGAAAGGAGAGAGACCAAAATTTTCATTTTTAATTGATGAAGAAGATGAGACAGAATACTTTGAAGAAGTAATTGAAAAAATCAAAGGTAAAAGGGAAGAAGTAAAGGCAGCTATTCAAGAAAACATTAATAAGATTGATGAAATTTTCAACCATCCATCAACAATAATACTAGGTATTGAGGATAAAATAAAATTGCTTGCGGGTCAGCATGCTGTCGAAAAAAAAGCACCTTTCAAAGAAAAAAATAGTTATGCTGATGCACTAATTCTCTTCTCCTTTATTGATTATGTAACTCAAAACAAAATTGAGGGAGCGAGTTTTGTAACATATAACACCGAAGATTTTTGTGAAAAAAGTGGAGGTAAAAAGTATCTTCATCCAGACTTAAAACCATATTTCACAGAATCAAAAAGTAATTTTTATTTGACTGTTGGGGAAGTCTTGAACACGATTAAAGAAGATATAATTACAAAAGAGGAATTAGAATGGGTCAAACAAATGCAACTCGATGCAGAAAGAGAAAGAGATATCGAATATTGCCAAATTTGCTCTGAGATGCATGGGAGACCATCAGAATTATATTTTAGTAGCCCAATAGAAATATTCAATGAAAGGGAGGTTGCTCAACCAGATCCAAATCAATTGGAATTAGCATTTGCAAAGAATATTCCTAAGACCACACCCGAAGAAATAATTTCAACAGTCCAGATTGCAGATTGCAGCTATTGTGGTACAGAACATTTCAAATGCCAAAAATGTGGTACCGTTAACGCCGTTTGGGATCATGAATATAACATGAGAAAAGAATGTGAAGGATGCGGATTACCATATTTTATTGATACTTCTAATGACTACGAAAATATCGGAGAGGGATTTGAGTACAGAATAATAAAGGACTATCTTGATTGTGAGAAGTGTGGGGAACAATTTGAAGATAACCTCACAAATACGGGACTTTGTCAAAAGTGTGAAGATGAATATGCTCATTCTTAAAGGAAAGCTGATGAGAATACGACCTCGACTACTTCACATATAGTTTGCCGTCCTCAAACCACAGTATTTACAATACATATCTTTTGTGTACTACAGTTCGTCAAAAGGTGTAAATATTCTGTACGTAATTTTCTAGCGAGGGAATTTCGCTCTTTTGAGCTCTTCAGTATCTTTATACTAAGAATATTTGCTCTCCCATATTCAATTCTGCAAAACCTCACTGCGTTAGGTATACTAAAGGTTCTATCCAACAAAAAGGAAGAAATGGAAGCATTTTTTAGAAAATATTATTTCCAAGAAAATGGCCA
Source organism: uncultured Polaribacter sp. (assembly GCA_964343335.1). Taxonomy (GTDB): domain Bacteria; phylum Bacteroidota; class Bacteroidia; order Flavobacteriales; family Flavobacteriaceae; genus Polaribacter. The sequence goes on from CAYFJL010000035.1 coordinate 5,705, forward strand.
ATGGAACAGGAATAGTTTCTCATATTTTCAATTGAAGAGACAGAATATAAATTCGGAAACTGTAATTTGGCATAAAGGTATCTGTCCATTAGATGATAAACACGAAAAACCTCAATTTTCAGAAGATGATGAGGGATGTTCCTGTACGACCACAGCGGATAAAGTATGGGGTTTATTAAATCCCTTAATCAGTCTTAGAAATATTGCTCTTTCTGTCTTTGGATTTACTTTAATTGCATTTGCTCTAATTAAGATTGATTTCAGCCCTGAAATAAACGTCAATTTCAATCAATATTGGGGATACCAAGATGTTGAGGGGACAGTAAACGGTAGAACCGCTAAATTTAGGATTGCTTTTTTAACTAATGAATTTGCTTGGAAGTTTGAAGACGAAGTTGAAGCAGAAAATGGGAACGTCGAAGACTTTTTACCAAAATACTTAGCAGAATTACCTGGCTTTCACAAATCTATTGGCGTAATAGCTGTCGGAACAGCTTCAGAAGAAGGATTTGAAAAAGACAAAGAGGTTCAGAGAGCTAAAAAGAGGATGTTCGAGATACTCAAAGCGGTTCGGATTACAAGAGGAATAAATGATAAAGAGTTATTCACATTGAATTTAGGGCAACATAAAGTTGTTTACGGAAGAGACAATAAAGATATTCAACTTACTATAGACCAGAGAAAAATTGCTGTAATTGGGATCATGGATAAGGATAATGGAATGACAATCGAAGAAATAGACAGTGCCTTAAATATGGCTTTGTCAGATCAATACTCTGCTATTCAAATCCAAAATTATTCGAGTTTCGAATTTAGAAGAGGAACCTAGTGGAAGCTTGATAGAACAAAGTACAACTATCATTAAAAATCCCAAAATGCAGTTTACAAATGAATTTGGGAAGAAATGTCAAATTACGGAAGTAATATTCCCACTCGTTATCAAGATAAAAGATAAAATTCAATTTCTTGGGACAGGTTTTTTCATACATAGTGGTGGTGGTTTTTTGACAGCTAGACATAATTTCTTCGACAATGATGGTAAATCCATCCACGCCGATATAATGGCAATTGATTACAGAAATAAGGATGAATGCTATTTTAGAAAAATAGATCATTTTGTTGCCTATAAAAACCAAATAGATGTTTGCGTAGGTATGTTAACAGGTGATATATCTGAGCCTGAAAAACAGCTAATAAATGAAAAACTGACTATAAACACGAAAAAACCAAATATTGGGGACAAGGTGGCCACCTGTGCGTATCCACTAAATGAAGTAGAGCAAATTGATCAAACAAATTTCTTAGGGAAGTTTAGAATAGAATTGCAACAAGGTGAAATTGTTGAACACTTACCAAATGGTAGAGATTCTAGCGGATTGCCTTATGAGTGTTATCAAACATCAATAAGGGTTGAAGGAGGCGCGAGTGGTGGTCCTGTCATAGATGAACATGGCTATGTCATAGGCATTAATTCCAGAGGCCTTGAAGCATTTGGTGAACCGGTATCCTGGATTACTCCGATCACAGAAATCTATAACTTGAGAATTCCTTTCCTAGAGGATAAATCATTGGCTGAATTAAAGGAATCTGGACTATTTAATTTTATGGAAAAATAAAACGCAGTAGGTACCTTTCCTACTAATGAACTGAGCTTCCAAACTGTACGATCAGATCCTACTTATTTGGAAGACATATAAGCAACCAATGCAGACACTATCAGCACCGCAATGATGAAAGATCTTAGCACTTTCTGTATCTCAGCGGGCAGAGATGGTTTTTCAGTATTAGCTTTTTTAGATGGCTTACGATGATCTTCCAATAACTTGGTTTGCTGAGAAAGCGTCCTTGTTAACTCCGTGATCTGTTGCTGTAAAACTTGCTCTCTATTCTCGGCCTTACTATCACGTTCATTAGCTTCGCGGCGTTCCCGAAAACGTTCCTCCTTCTCCTTTTCCAATTGGGCTTCCAGGGTATCGACTTTCTGCTGCAAGAGCAGGGCATTAGGTGTATTTCTAGCTGTATTCGATTGTATTTTTGCACTATGCGCGGTGATTGTATTCCGTGTATTCCCTTTATCGTTCAATACATTCTTTATACGATCAGGAAATGCTCGTTGCAGCTCTACAAATCGAATGATCTTATTGCCATCCTCATCCTTTTCAAAAGAGATACTGTCCTTTCCAGACGTTTTTGTACGTCTATTGATGGTGCTACGTGATTTAAAACCGAGTAGCTCCGTAGCCTCTGAAACGGTGTATTTTTCCTTTAATTTCATTTGTATTCTCCTGTGCAATTGTACTGTGTCGAATACGGGTATTGTATTCCTGGATTTTCCATAGAGCAAGAGCTATTTAGTGTTGCTTCGATCTCTAATACTCGTTAGGTTGAAGGTGTTACTTGAGTGTATACCATGCAGCCAAAAATCATATACAATAGCCAGTGGGCGAAAGAGAATATATCCATGCCAGAGTTACTTAGTTGCTTTGGACATGAACCCGTAAGCAAGTCGAAGAATGGAAACAAGCTTTGGTACATATCTCCGTTTCGCTACGAGCAAGAACCAAGTTTTCATACCTCTTATCTTGGTGATAAATGGATATGGAATGACTTTGGTCGGGGAGACGTAAAAGGTAACGGTACGGTGCTTGGCTTTTTGCAATTACACGAAATGGTCGGCATCAGTGAGGCACTGCAAATCCTCAAGAATTTGTTCCCCTATCGGGGTACGCCAGTGAGCTTTGATACGATTAGCAGGCTTCCTCTTTTCAAAGATGTGATAATTGAAAAACCACCGCAATCCCCAAAGGCCGAAACCTTAGTAATTGAATCGGTCAATGAGAAGGTGTGGGACAAAAATCTGATTGGCTATTTAGCCGGAGAGCGTTGTATCAATCACAAACTAGCTCTGCCGTATTTGGTGTGTATAAAATACAAGAATGCACAGACCGGAAAATCTTATCGAACCCTTGGTTTTGCTAATGAGTCGGGCGATTATGAGTGCCGTGACAAGTATTTCAAAGGGATACTAAAAGTACAAGATGCACAGGGTAGGAATACAACAAAAGACATCAGTTTTATTCCAGGGTCGAAGGGAAATGAGGTAGCAGTCTTTGAAGGCTTTATGGATTTTTTGACGGTACTGACCATCAAAAATATACCTGTCCTTCCTGTTGATGTAGTAGTGCTGAATATGGTCAATATGAGACGGAGAGCTATGGATTTTATCCGTTCACAGAATTACAAAGCCATATACACCTTTTTTGACAACGATAGCGCAGGGGAGAAAACGACCAAGCTATTTCAGGATGAGCTTGGAAATGCCGTTAAACCTCAGAATCATTTATATCAAGGCTATAAGGATTATAACCAGTGCTGGCAGGAACAGCAGAAAGCCACTTAGTTTTTTCTTTTCAATAGCAGAACAATAAAGAAAGGATTGAGTGAGCAGTTAATAAACAGAGGTTATTCCTCTTCCTCTCCATTTAGATGCTTAGCTAAATCCTCAACATACCAGTCGGGATTTTCAAAGATGGTTTCGACATCAGCTTTAAAAGCCGCATAATCGAAAGGCGCTACAAATTCCTGCTCATGTTCTGCAATAGTATCAATACCCTCAAGCAAGGCTTTTTCCATTAGTTTGATGACGGTTCTTTCATCACCGTCTTTGACATCCTGGTAGGGTACTCTTATGCCGATGTCGATACTGGCTTTCTCTGGATAGTAGTCACTTCCCACCCAATTAGAAAAGTTCGGGGTGAGTTCTTCCATGATAACGAAAGTGAAGTAGAACTTGGCGATGCCCTCACCATATTTGCTAAGGTCAATTTCCCGACGCAAAGCTTCTAAAAACAGGCCGGGGTCTGCTTTAGGGTACAGCTCGTGCCAAATACGACCAGAGATGAACAAGGTTTGTTCATCATTTTGGAGCTGCAATTCTTCAGCCGTAGGTTTATGTTCTTGATCAACTATCATATATATTGCCCGGTGGTCGTGCTAAAATAACTTCGCGTTCTCTGGCTTCCGGCAGAAGCGGATAATTGTAAATTAGTGTTTTCTCTCGTTTTAGGCACTCGCTGTAGGTACCTTCAAACATCGGAAGAAACAACAAATTATCGGCTCCGTAGTTTCCGCCGGGGTATCGTTCGGCTTCTCCTTTGCGAGTCACCCCGTACTTCCACACATTTCCCTTGTATAAATATATGGTCTTAATTCCAAAAGGACAAGAAAGGCAGGGGTAATACCCGTCGATTGTGGCCACCAGCGCGTATTGGATGGCATTGTCAATCTCCTCTAGTTCCCGATCTCGTTTGGCTTCCCTTTCTGGCGATAAGACAATTTCACCTTCAGGTGTCTCTATGAGACCTGGGGCTATCTTTTTGCTACTATTCCAGATGATGTAACCTGAAGCTAAAACGACACCCAACAATAACAGCAAAAGCCACTTGTTGCCATTAGGTGAATTTCCGTTTTCGTTATCTGGAAATTTCTGAACATCACTTCCAGAAGAAGTTCCTCTTTTCGCTGAAGGAGGTGAAGCAAACATGATTTATTTGACTGGTAAACAGCACATAAATCTAGAACAATTTGCCGGAAAGAGGTAAAAGAAATAGCATTAAAATTCAATGTTTTAAGCTAAGGATTTCACCCTCGCGCCTAGCAATAAAAATAGGCTGCGACCGTGTTGCCCGTGCGGGCTGCCCGCACCACTCTCACCGATTTTTCTTTGTAGTTGCTACCCCATCCTCGCCGGAAGGCAGAAGGGTATAGCGAGACAGCTATAACCCTTTAATAACAACTAAGAGGAAGAAAATGGAAAATAAGGATGCAAATAAACTCAAACTAGAACTGAAGGAATTTACAGGAACGGAGCAATACTATTTCAACCCATTATTTCCTGAACATAAATATACGGACGGGGTGAAGTATTTAGCAGAGCAGGCAAATGCTTATTGGCTAATCGACTTCATATTCACTTACTGCGAAATTCCAGCCTTAGATGGCGAAGGATTCCAAGTATGGAAGCTAATCGTGAAGGAAGATAATACCGCACAGATAAAAGTAGAGGATGGAAATGATAATATTCTCAAAATCTTAAAAATCCCGTTCACGGATTTTCCATTGGAGCAAATAGAGCTTTGGCTAATTGACCAAGTGCTGATTTTACCAAGTGAATACTAATAGGAGGGAATGACCATGACAGTGGAAGAATTTGAGAAGCACCTTAAAGCAGAGGGCGGTTATTACTACCGCCCCAATATCACCGTCCATTATTACGAAGATAAGGAAACAGGAAAGAGCGGTTTCTGGGGTAACTATAAAGGAGAGGAAACGGAAGATTTCAATAGCCTTCAGGAGTTAATGGAGGCGCATAGCTGGGTAGAAGTTCCAGACTGCATTGAAGATGAATCTTTTCCGATGTGCAGAAAGCTTCCTGAAAGGCATGTGCATAAAATAATATGGGAAGGTATCTCCATTGAGATAGTCCATAAACCAAAATGGGCAGCCATGTATGACCATATTGAGGTTAGGGCAGGGCAACCCCTTCCAATTACTGAAACAGGCTACAGGAGCATCTTTCTGACCGAAACAGAAATAACAGAAGCAGGAGGTGCGGTCGAACTGGTGAAGTATCTACTGGAAAAGGACGCAGACTCAACTGACTGGCAGCAATACAAAGAAGAGAGCAGGCAGGAAACCTTATTTTAATCCTGCTACTTAAAAGTTTTCCTTGCTCGATGCCAAGGGCAAGGTATTTTATCAACTCTAATCAAAGGAGAAAAATTATGGCATATAACAACACAGTAAAGCTAATCGGAAACCTAGGCGCAGAAGCTAAAATCATCGAAGGGGAGAACAAAACCTTCGCAGCTATGCGCATAGCAACTACTGACACCTATAAAGATAAGGAAACAGAAGAATGGAAAGACAAAGCCACTATTTGGCATGATGTCATTGTATTCAGTCCTGCGCTGATCGAAGAGGTTAAAGCCTATAAAAAAGGGGCGAGACTGGAAATTGACGGCAGTATTTCTTATCGTGAATTCTTGGTGGGCATAGACGGGAAAGAAGTTACTAAAAGAGAAGCTTCTGTGCTTGCACACAAAATACAGCAAGCTCCATTGGTGAAAAAGGACGCTGCATAAAATCGGTTTGAGGGTTCCTCTTCGAGAAGCCCTCAAACACTAGGTTTTAGCTATTTCATAGCTTCTCAAAGTAGCTGTATTTTTACTGTATTCGAGTGTGCATTTGGTGTATTCCTGACTGTATTCGGGGTGTAAAATTGTGCCGCAGGAACATCGGTGCTGCTCCTGCGGCTACGAATAGAATCAGGGTAGGATATGGCCGTTAAATCACTATTTAATCCCTACTGAAAATCCTCGAATCGAATAGAAGAAACCTCCACATCACCTTCCTCTACGTCCGTGAACGAGCTGTCAGGTTCCTTAATCCAGATGACCCGATGCTGGATGATATTATCGAATAGCTGTTGTAGGTTTTTGCCTACGATTATGACCTGTATTCGGGTTGTGCACAATTGTATTTCTGTGTCGCCATTGTATTCCATTGGTGATACAAGGTCATGATAATGGATAGCCTTTTGTTCTCCGAGCGCAGTTGTGAACTTGAGAGCTACGGACATACCGTCACGTTCATGGGCGAGACCGTAAAACGGATTGTTTCCCAAACCCTTGAAGGCAGCCGATGAACCCTGCTTGTAGCGGAGAAATTCAGGTATGGACTTATTTTGTTCTGACTGGTGCATTCTTCACTGGTTGAGGTGGTTTAGGAATCATGCTGATAACCTTATCCTTTTGTTTTTGCCATTTATTTCCGACATTTTCAAGCTTAGATTTTCCAGCCCGATAAATGGAGCCGATCACTTTGAGCTTGTCTTTTATGCCCTTCTCTTGTGATTGTTGTTGAGCGGCAAGTTCGGATGCTGTCATTCGTTGAGCGGAACGCTGGACGGATTGCATCAAACCTTGCTTATCATCGGTATGGATAGAGATGGCAAACTTTCCTCGTGAGGCGGAAACGTAGAACTGCTCCTTACTTGCAGCCCTGCCGGTCATAGAGGATTGCATCAATATCACACGGTTAACGGATTTTCCCTGAGAGGCAGGGGAGGTGGTATAGTAACCGTGAGTCAGGTTTCCGAAGTGCCGGTCGAGGGTCACATCATTCCTGCCCGTGGAGGCGATGATATTTCCTTTCTTGTCAAAACCTTTTACTGTGAGGGTGTTCCCGTTATTGAGACGTTTTTTCTCATTCGAAAATCCGTTCTGGGTTATCCTGATCTGGTCGCCAACGGCAAGCTTTGTTTCTTCCGTCCGATAGACAGAGAACTTCTTCGCTGCTTCTAGTGGTAGCGTTCTTTCCTCCTTTTTGTCAGGAGTTGTCATTCGTATGGCACCGTTTTCGTCTTTGCCCAAAACCTGGTACTTAGTGCCACGTTTTATTCCTCCGCTTACATTTTGGTGAAATTGTACGACCATACCTTCTTCATAGCGTGTCGGGTCTTGCTTTTCCGCATCGGTGAATGAGAGGTTTTGCTGCGTTTCAAAAACCTGTTCCTTGCCACGGATAATGCCTTCTTCTTTGAGCTTATCACGGATGGTTTCCGTGACCGCTTTTCCCTGTGAGTGGGTAGTAGCTACAATCAGCACATTTTCCTTTTGCTTTAGAGCGTCAGTGTACTCTTTTGCTACATTCTCGCGGGCTTCGGTGAAGCTGTCAGCTTCCCGTATGGCTCCCATCTCATCCAGCGTTTCCAAGCCGTTTTCCAGGTTTCCACTGGATATGGATTTTATGGCACTTCTATAGACCTCGTTTTTCTGGCGTTGGATCTTCGTAATGGTAGCTGCTTTAATGCCGCCAAACTGCTCAATGATCCGCAGCGCATCGCCCCTTTCTACGGAACCATGCTGTTTTATATCACCCGTCAACAGAATACGGGCATTCTGTTTTTCGGCTACTTTGATGATTCGATTCATGGTCTGATTACCGACCATGCCTGCTTCATCTATCCAAATAACCCCGTCCTTTACTCCGGCTTGCAACTTCTCGCTTTGAAGCAGTTCTGCTATGGTAGTAGCGTTTTCAAAACCATCACCTCGTTGTACTTCACGGGAGGCAGCAGAGGAGGGAGCAAAGGCACCAAAAGCAACTCCCTGTTCTCGAACTCCTTCAGCAACTTCTTTGATCGACCAGGTCTTTCCCGTGCCGGCACCACCGGCAACAACAGTGATGAAGTCGCGAGAATTAAGCACATGCTGCACGGCTTCCGACTGTTCAGTGGTCAGTTGCTCATTCTTTATCTCATAATCGGGATTAAGAGGCTCGAACTTACCGCGACCGTTACGGGCTTTATCCCGTAATGTTTGCTCTTCTTTGACCGATTCACGGGTCGTGTAGATGGTTTCTTCTGTTTTACTATCCTTACCCTTGAGAAGGTCTTGACGGCTTTCCAGAGCCTCTCTAATAGCCTCTGGTGTAGCAGCTCCCATACTTCGCTTCAAGGCTAGTGTCATCAGCTCTTTATCCGTAGCAACAGACTTTCTTTCCAGCGCATGATCGAGTGCATAAGTGACTGCTTCATCTGGCGTTATTCCTTTTTTCTTTTCAATAGCACTACCCCTTCCAAGCGACCATGTACCACCGCTAGAGTTGTCGCTCTTAGCGTTGCGTATCAACTCCATTTCGGCAGTAGTGAGGCGAGAAGCCCACTGCTGCCGCAGCTCATCCCGGCTGTAGCCGGTGCGCTTTCCTGCTCTGGTTTTGGCTCCGAGTTCAGCTTTATCTTCTTCATAAGTCAAGCCTAACTCGGCTGCCTTATCATTGATCTGGCGGGTACGATTGGAGAACTTGTCAATGGTGGAACGACCAAAACCGGCAAGTTCAAAGTCACGTTCATTCCGCTCAATTTGGTAGCCGACAGCTTGCAGTCTATCTGCTAATCGGGAATTAAATACGGTCTCAAAGTAGGATGCATTACGTTTGATGTCACCAAATTGAGCAGCCTTTATCCGTCCTTCTTTTTCGTCATAAGTGGCATTGAACACGAATACATGCTGGTGTAAATGTGGGTCAGGAATACCGCCAACTGGTCTTGCATCACTGTGTGTGAATGTTCCCCAAAGTAGATTTGCTGTATTCCGATTTGTATTCTTTCCGCGTGCTCTTACCCTTGTAGCAGCACTTTCTTCGATCTCATTCATGGTGGTATTTACGGCCTCATCAAATGCTCGAAGAATGTCTTTATCTTTGGTCTGAGCATAGACTATCGAGACGGATTTAGGAACGGAGAAAGTGAAGTCATATCCGACCCGTCGCGAGCTTGAATTACGCGCTGTCAATTGTTCGCCGGAGACCGGATTTTGGTTCTCGGCAATAGCCGCAAATTCATCTCTTTTTACGTCACCGCGCAGGCCGATTCGCTCTGCTAATCGACCGCGCCACTGACCGATTATTTCGCCCTTCTCGGCGTAATAATCTGATTTAGTCAAACCCTCGCTAAAGTATTTGGTGGCACCGGATGCGGACTTACTTACGGTAATTCTTAGCATGTTTTAGCTCGTTTTGACTAGTTTAAATTTTAGTTACAGGCGTCTCCCCTTAGCATAGCTAGAGGAATTATTCGCAAGGTAGCAGTGATTGAAAATCAGTGCAATAGCGATGTTTTGGAAAACGCGGGAAAACAGGTTTTAAGAAAAAATGTAGACAAATGGATCTATCGAAATCGTATAATCTTATGCAGCATTTGGAAGAGGTTTATGCTGATATAAATGAGTTAGTTGGTGAACCTACTGATCCTTCTTCTGGAGAGGTCATGAATTTGTGGAAATCAAAAATTCAATCTCCTCCTTTGAGAACTATTCAATATATCATTGACGTAAAGCTAAATCGGATGATTTTAGCTAGAGGAATGAGTCTACTTGGGTTCAGAGATGACATGACTTTTTCAGGATTAGAATTCATGAATTTATTTCATGAAAATCAGAGGTTATTGCTCATTTATCAGACTCTTAGTATTTACGAAATCTTTTTAAGCGATCCTGATCTAATTAAAAGAAGCAATCCGATTTACTGTACTAGCAGAGGTATGAAAGATAAGTCTGGTAACTATTGGTTGGTTCATCAAACAGCTACTCCCATTCAGTATGACGAAAAGGGGCATGTAGTTAAATACTACAATGAATACAGAGTGCTCGGAAAGTATCGAGGCGAAGCCCTTGAAACAAATATTTATACTTCCCCTGAGTTAGTTCAGGAGCAACGGCAATTGAATATAAAAATGGATGGAATTAAATCTCGAATGATTCATGTACTGGGTTTTACTCTAAAGACCGGTATTATTTTGGAAAGTATGGCTCGGGGTACAAGCAAAAAAGATATGCTGGAATTGATAGAAGCTAAGTCTACAAGGACGATCGATTATCACCGAAGAAAAATTCTCGATGCAGGAAAAGAGGCTTTTCCACTAAATGATTTTCGTTCAGCTTCTGATGTAGTTGATTATTTAGTTAGACAAAAAATAATCTAGTTGTACGTCCCGAATATTACATCAGAAATACCAAACTAGACTATCGACTTTTGCCTGAAGAAATATCGTTGATCGACCCTCCCATTTCCTTAATAAAGTCTTCTACCCATTGTGCCTGACGTTTGGGTTTTATCTCAAGCTCCCATTTCATATATAAGTCAGGGTTGTCTCGGGTCATTCTTCGGATATCCTTTCCTACTTTGAGGTCATACATCGCAGCGACCATCTCTGGGTCTCTTCTGATACTTAACCTACTCACATCTCTATGGGCATATTTTTCAAGCTTTTCAAGATTAAAAAATAGTTCCTCTTCTGTTTCGATGGACATTAATTTTTCCAAGGTCTAGGTTGTTAACTACCAATAACATAGCTATCAGATTAATCAAACGTAATTAGGTGCTTTATCAAATAGTTTAGTAGCCTACTAAATAGTTCGCACCCTACTAAGACTACTTTGTTGAAGTAGCCACACATTTGTCTTTGTGAGGTATCGGCACAATGATTCCGGCTCTATAAAACAAAGACAATTATGAATTTTCTAGACCATCCATTACTAAGGTTCTCTGAAAGTCCCAAGGATTTCTGGACGATCCGCGATGCCACTCGTGGTACTTTGATAACTGGTGGCATCGGGTCAGGCAAGTCAAGTTCTGTGGGTAGGATGTTAGCAAAGACATTTCTCAAAAATGGTTTTGGAGGACTAGTACTTGCTGCTAAACCTGATGAAAGGGAAGCCTGGGAAAAGTACATTCGTGAAATAGGTCGGGAGGACGATATGGTCATTTTTTCGGAAGGAAGCGATTATAGATTCAATCCTTTTCAGTATGAAACTGAGCGAAATGGGAAGGGGGCTGGCGAAACCCATAATCTGGTAAACCTATTCATGAATATTTATCAGATGGGACGGAATATCAGTGGTGAGGGAATGGCACGGGAAGGGGAACGGTTTTGGGATAATGCACTCAAAAGGTGCGTTAGGCGATTAATTGATTTATTGAAACTAGCTGGGGAATCAGTAAGTGTTCGCAATATGCATGCACTCATAATTTCTACTCTTTCCCCTAATGAACTAGAGGTGTTCAATGATATTATGTCTCAAGAAGATGACCAGAAGATCTTTCATCAACTAGATGAGTGGGGACGAAGCAATTATTATATCCGATGCTTATTCTTAGCTACTCAGCGGGTTGCCAATGTCAGTGACCCAAAGGAAGCTGAAAGGTATGAAAGGGCATATCATTTAGCCAGGAATTACTTCAATCGGGAGTTTGCTAATCTGCACGAGCGGACTCGAACAATTATAGTTGAATCTTTTCTAGGAATAGCGGAGCCTTTTTTAAGTGGATTACTCTACGAGTATTTTGCTCAGGATACTAACATCTTTCCCGAATGGACATTTGATGGAAAGATCATCATCCTCGACTTTCCGCTTAAGGATTATTTAGAGGCAGGAGCATACGCACAGGGGATATTTAAACTGATGTTTCAGCAAGCTTCTGAGCGTCGCACCTATGGACATTGGAAGACACCGATCTTCCTTTGGGTTGATGAGTCTCAGCTTTTTCTAACTCCTTATGACCAGGTATTTGCCACCACATCAAGAAGTGCAGGTGTAGCAATGGTTTTTATTACTCAAAATATTAGCAACTACTATGTCGCTGTTGGAGGGAAAAACCCTACGGCCAGAGTTGATAGCCTTTTAGGAAACCTTGCTACAAAGATTATGCTCTGCAATAACGATGCAGTTACCAACGAGTGGGCTGCTAGGACTATTGGAAAAGACTTCAAAAATGTGGGTGGGGTAAGTTCTGGACAGTACAGCAATTTTAGCCTCAATCAACAATGGCACTATCAGATTGCACCTCGCGAGTTTACAGCCTTCAAGACAGGGGGAGAATTAAATAAGTTTAAAGTAGAAGCTATTGTCACTGTAGCCAGTAAAGTCTGGTCAACAGGAAAGAACTATTACAGAACAACTTTTGATCAAAAATTCTAATGTATGCTACAAGGAACACTAAGTCGACTCGATAATCAAAAAATTACCGGCGGTTTAACACAATGGTACAGTGGGAATTATTTGTTGAGTTTAATCTCCATTGGTTTTTTCTTTATTCTCAACATACTGAGTATTCCTGCACGGATAATCTTAAGGGATGAGCATGGAGAACGAAGCTTAAGGCTTACAACATTTCTTTTACATCTAGCCTCATTCTTATACATTTTGGTGGCAGTTTTCCTTGTTCATCACCAATTTGGAGAATCCATACTGATGGAGAGATGGAAACACTCAAATCCAATCTGGAATTCAGCTTTTGCCTGGAACGAAGCTCTATTGAACTTATTGTTGGTTTTTATAAGCCCTGCATTTGCTTGGGTCGTAATCCTTATCGATGGATTTGTAAAACATTTTAGAAGATGTCTAAATATGGCAAAAAAAGGTATTGCAACTTACTCTTATGCCAGAGGCGAATCCAAGTTCATGGCCAAATGGACTGACCGTAAATTCTTCGGGATAAAAATCAATAATGTAAAGTTCCAGCTATTTGTAGAGCCATATTTGATCTTGAAATATAGCTTATTGTTAATGGTATTCGGATCAATAGGCCTGTCCTTTTGTCCTCTTGGAGTATATCCCAATATCATAGCAATGACATCAGAAACTCTCTGTATAGGCTCCATAATCGTTTCAATCTCCCTTTTCATAAGCGGTATAGCTCTATTCCTTGAAGAAGCGATGATCCTAAAAAATAGAAGAAATGCACTCTTGGATATGGTGGATGGTGAATACGAGATGGAGCTTGTACTTGAAGCTAAACGCAACTCAAACATTGAATTTAATTAATTCTAAAACATAAAGAAATGAAAGCTTTCAGATACTATGTATACAGCATTGCTGCCCTTGCCATAATAAACGTGATTATCCACACTTTTAGCCATTCGTTTGCATCGACATTGCCTTATGCGGATGAAGCTGCCTCAGGTTACATTGTTCCACGTGAAGAATGGAAGACCTTGTTAGAAGGTACATGGAAATATGAAGTCGAAATTGTGAACCCTGTTAATGTTGTAATATATGAAGGGGAAATCGACTACCGAGAGGATGGTACTTTTAAGCGTTATGTGGACTGTAAAATTTGGGAATTCGACCGCCCTTATTCTCAGTCAGAAGGAAATGAATCAGGTAGGCTTGACAACTTTGATATGAACTTGCTGGTTTCAGGTTCGGTATCTGGCAAATGGACAGTTGCAGCAGAAGACTACTGGTTTGAAGTGGTAGATGAATGTAATATGCAATTAGTCCACTTAAACACAGGTTATAATTCAAAATATAATAAAACATCTGCCGATCTTCTACAACCAACCTGTGTCGGGTACTATCCTATGGACACCATACGCTACGGCAATTTTACAAATGGCATTGTAGAAAAAGAAGTAAGAACGTTTACTCAAGATCAAATTGTTTTGTCAGGAAGAATCTGGAATAATGATAAATGGAAGGTCGAGCTTACACGAATTTCATCTTAACAGGCAGACGATAATTCTAGGTATTTATCCATCTCCATATTTTCAAGGATACGATTATACTCGGGGGGAGGGTAATTCTGCTCTAAATACTCTTTTGCTCTAATGAAATACTTTCTAGCTTCTCCATTTTTGCCATCATTGAATTCCATCAATCCAATGAGATAGAGTAGTTCAGCATATGTACAGTTCATGAATTCAAGTTGACTTGGATTATGTTCTGCAAGCAGCTTGTAGTAATGTTTAGCTCGATCTCGGTCTTTTTCAACTCCAATGCCATTTTTATAGTGATCGGCCATGATGTATTGAGATTTCGGAAAACCTTGATCTGCCCGTATTTGGAATTCTTTAAATTCCTTAGGTGATGTTTCATCAGAAGAATACATGCCTAATCATAGTTGAAACCAGGATAAAAGTCAATGTTAGTTCAATGCAAAATGTATTACTATGCAAGTTCTGTTTAGAAACCTATTAAAGAATAAAGGTAACTATTTAGGACCTCTAGGTGGCAAAAGAATGTGGATATCCATTTAGAGCGG
>CAYFJL010000036.1:0-19171 GCA_964343335.1 uncultured Polaribacter sp.
TTATTAAAAATGTTCAGTCTACTTGCGGTTGTACAGTGCCTAAAAAACCAGAAAAACCAATCATGCCAGGTGAAAAGGGAGAGATCAAAGTTTCTTACGACACCAAGCGTTTAGGCGGATTCTCAAAGTCAATTATCATCTACTCAAATGCTTTAGCTGGACGCAAAGTGATTAAAATTCGTGGTTCTGTGATGAAGCCTGAAGCCGTGAAGCTTGAGAAGAAAAAAAGTATGTTACACAACTAAACTCTTCGCTCTAAATAAAACTCGAAGCGCATTCGCTGACCATTGCGTTCAATCAGCAACTTTATTCTTTTGTTAGCTCGTTCTTGGAACTTATACAGGATTTGCCCTAATTTAAGTTCATAGGAAGGCCTGTTGTTAATTCGGATGATAACATCCCCTACTTTCAATCCGGCTCTATCTGCTGGCGACCCTTCAACAACGTTTTTAATTCGGAAAGAAGATTTGAATTTATAGGAAAAACTAGATACAAATCTGACGGAATTATTATTCGGTATACTTTGATTGTAAGGATCTTTAATTTCGGCCATATTCTCTTCTCGCACCAAAATCTTACCGCTGTAAACTACGTCCAATCCACTCATGTTGTAATTAAAGGGACGTGGGAAATCCGAATTCTTTTTAAGAATCATTCGTTTGTTCGGATAATCCATCCAAACCGTAAATCGCTTTAATATTTCACCACCGATACTACCATTTCTTTCGGTAAATCGACGTGCATTTTTTGTTGTTATCGTGTCTAAATAGGACACTGTGGGATACTTTAACTTAAAATCCGCCAATGAAAAGGCTTTGATACGACTGCGTTTTCCGAAGATGGTTCCGCTTAAACCTTCACCGAGAATATCCCTAAAGAATTTCTTTGGAGTTTGAATCTCGGGTTTGGTATCCTCAAACAACCATATTGCGTCAGACCCGCCAGTATCAATAAGCAATTTGACGTCTGTTGTCGTTTTCAGACTATCAGATAACTGAATTTCGCCATTGATAAACGGTTTATTTCGATAGAATTGAAGCGGTAAGGTTTCACATTTTTTACACGGTTTTTTATCGTAATACTTGGGATTGTAAAAATCAATTCGCCGGTTTTTGTAGTTTATCTTGACAATGAAATTTCGAAATAGGCTATATCCGATAATACCATGGATGGTTTTCCCCATTTTACCTGATAAATCGAAATAATCTTTCAGGATCACATAGACATTCTCATTTCTATTGATTAAATCACCTACTCGAAAATTATTGTTTTTTGAAATCAATGCATCAACGATTCGATCACCTCCTAAGCCACGTAATTCGACGGTTTTGACATTATTAAGACCTACACTGTCGTTTTTTGATAAGTTAAAAAGAATGGTTTTATTGACACCGCTATCAAGAATAAAGGATAGTTTTTTTCCGTTCAATTCGACCGGAAGGATAATGAGATTGTTAATCAACTGGAATTTAACTCGTTGTCTCTTTTGATTCGGATTGTCAAACTTGAAAGCATACTGACCGAATAAAAACGAAGTAAATAACAAACCAAAAAGCACTGATAAAAACAGCTTATTCTTAGTGTCATTCATATAATATGAAGGTACAAATTCTTCTTTAAGGTAGTAATTTTTTAGTAAATCTTTAACCTTTGAAAAACTCCTGATTTTACAGAGCGAAAATCAAATTTATTTCAGAAATTTGTTCGATAAATTTTACTCAAAAATGCCAGATATTTCACTAAAAGGTAAATTGATGCCCGAATCTCCAATTCGAAAATTGGTACCTTATTCGGAAGCTGCTTACAAAAAAGGAAAGAAAGTTTATCATTTAAATATTGGTCAGCCTGATATCAAAACTCCAGAGGCCGCTTTAAAGGCGATTTCAGATCACAATATCGATGTTTTGGCTTATGCGCGTTCCGAAGGTTCTGAGGAATACAGGAGGAAACTTGCAACTTACTATGCGAAGCACGACATTGGTGTAAGCCATAATCAAATCATTGCAACCACAGGTGGTTCGGAAGCCTTATTATTTGTTTTTGGTTCCATCATGGACGCCGAAGACGAGGTCATTATTCCGGAGCCATTTTATGCCAATTACAATGGTTTTTCTGTGGCTTCGGGAGTAAAAGTTGTTCCTGTTATTTCGAAAATTGAAGACAATTTTGCCCTACCTCCTATTGAAGAGTTTGAAAAATTAATTACCCCAAAAACCAAAGCGATATTAATATGTAATCCGGGTAATCCAACGGGATACTTATATAGCAAAGAAGAAATTCAGAAACTCTCTCAGATCGTTCAAAAACACAACCTGTTTTTAATTGCCGATGAAGTGTATCGCGAATTTGCCTATGACGGTATTGAGCACTATTCCATCCTTCAAGAAGAAGCATTGAAAGACCATGCCATCATTATCGATTCAGTATCGAAACGCTATAGTATGTGTGGTGCTCGAATCGGTTGTTTGGTTTCAAAAAATCAAGAAGTGATTTCAACCGCATTAAAATTTGCACAAGCACGTTTGAGTCCGCCAACACTTGCTTTGATGGCAGCGGAAGCAGCACTCGAAACGCCACAATCTTATTTCGATGATGTAAAAACAGAATATATCAAACGACGAAATTTACTGATTGAAGGGTTGGAAAAAATAGACGGTGTTCGTGTGGCCAAACCGAATGGAGCCTTCTATTGTATTGCGGAATTACCAGTGAAAAACTCAGATCATTTTGCCCAATGGCTGTTGGAATCTTTTGATGTAGACGGAGAAACCATAATGGTAGCTCCTGCTGCGGGATTCTATTCAACAAAAGGTGAAGGGTTAAACCAGATTCGAATTGCTTACGTATTGAATGAGGAAAGTCTTAAAAAGGCCATCAACATTTTGGAACAAGCATTAAAAGCATATAAAGATTAATTGAACTTTCAATCAAACTTCTCACTTAAGAACTACAATACCTTTGGTATTGACGTTACTGCAAAACGCTTTACTTCGGTTACGAGCGAAGATGAGTTGATTGAATTATTGAAGACTGAAAAGGATATTTTTTTAATCTCCGGAGGTAGTAATATGCTCTTAACCAAGGACATTGAAAAAACCGCTGTCCATGTTAATATCAAGGGAATTTCAGCTAATACTGTTAATGCAAACTCAGTTGAAATATCAGTCAAAGCTGGTGAAAATTGGCATGACTTTGTTCTTTGGTGTGTTGATCAAAATTATGGCGGACTCGAAAACCTATCTTTGATTCCGGGTAATGTTGGAACCTGCCCTATTCAAAATATTGGCGCCTACGGTGTTGAGGTAAAGGATGTGATTTCTTATGTGAAAGCCATCCATATGGAAACACTTGAATTCAAGGTTTTTTCGAATACTGATTGCAAATTCGGTTACCGAAATTCTGTTTTCAAAAATGAATTGAAAGGACAATACATCATCACCGAAGTCGGATTCGTTTTATCAAGCCAAAATCACCAATTGAACACCTCATATGGAGCCATAGAACAACAGTTGGCACAAAACGGAATTACAGAACCGAACATAAAAAACATATCCGAAGCGGTAATAGCCATTAGAAGCTCTAAACTTCCAGACCCCAAGGTGATTGGAAATAGTGGCAGCTTTTTCAAGAACCCGGTTATTCCGATGTCACAGTTTCAATCCTTGCAATCCAAGTACCCAGGAATACCCAATTATCCAGTGAATGACGAGCTTATCAAAGTCCCTGCCGGATGGTTAATTGAAAAGGCAGGATTCAAAGGCAAACGATATGGTGATGCCGGTGTTCATGACAAACAAGCTTTGGTACTTGTCAATTATGATAACGCTACCGGAAAACAAGTATATGACTTGGCTTGTAAGATTCAGAATACCATTGAGAGAGACTTCCAAATTCGCTTGGAAATGGAAGTAAATATTTTTTAGAATGATTATCTTTGTGGCAGATTAGAAATTATGAAATTATTCTTACTTACATTAGGTCTTTTGGGAATCGGAATCGCTGGAATCGCCATTAAAATATGGGCAAAGAAAGATGGTGAATTCGCAGGAACTTGCGCAAGTCAGAATCCGATGTTGAATCAAAACGGAGAAGCATGTGGATTTTGTGGTAAAACACCTGATCAGTTTGATACTTGTGCTGAACCAAGTCATAAGTAATTTTCGCCTCACTCATGATTGAATCTGTTTATTTCTACGTATTTGTAGCCCTTACAGTCATTCAATCGGCCTACCTTATCTTTTTTAGCTCGATTCTTTTCAAGAGCAAATCCAAAGAAGAAAAAACCAACCGTGTTCTTCCTTTGTCAGTGATTTTGTATGCGAAAAACAATTGGCAGGAATTATCAAAAACATTGCAAGACTTATTCCAACAAAACCATCCGAAATTTGAGGTTATTGTAGTTGACAATGAAAGCATTGACGAGACCCGAGAGGAGTTAGAAAAAACACAAGCCCAAGAACCTCGTTTAAAGGTGGTAGAGGTCCAAAACAATGAAGCATTTTGGGCTAATAAAAAGTATGCGCTAACCTTAGGGATAAAGTCAGCTTCTTATGATTATATCGTACTGACCAAACCCAATATCAAGCTAACATCAGCAAATTGGTTGCAATCTATTTCTAGTCATTTTTCTGAGGAAAAGACCTTGATTACCGGACTATCCAATCCGGAGCAAAGTAATTCTATGGGTTCAGTTTTCAGTCAATTTGACAACTTTATGTTGAGCCTATTTAGTTTGAACTTTGGAAAAATGAGCAAATCGTTCTTTTCTTGGGATGCCAATTTTGCATTTAAGAAATCAGAGTTTTTTCGAGTGAAAGGGTTTATCCTTCATCTTAAAAATAAATTGAGTATAAGTTCTCTTTTCCTAAAAGATGCACAATTGAAAAACAATATTGCCATCGCTTGGCAGGGCGACAGTTTAATGACCGAAACTACTTCCGAAAACGGGAGTTGGAAGTCCATTAATACCGAAAAAATGGGTGTTTTAAGTAAGTCTTCGGTTGATATTAAAATTTGGTATTACCTTTTTTACTTGACTCGATTTAGCTTCTATGGTTTGGGAATCTATTTGATGCTGACTAAAAATTTGCTACCAACTAGTATCGTTTTAGGTGCATTTCTTGTGATATCCATGATCGTTTCGTTTTTCATTTTAAAACCGACCAAACAGCTTCGACTACTGTTCTTTTTCCCCATTCTTGACCTCTTTCACCTACTATCTCAAATTGTCTTTTTTATTGTATATTTCGTTATCAAAAAGAAAGATTGAGTACATCTAACAGTCAATTAACCGAGCAAATAAACAAGGCTAAAAACGGAAGCCAATCGGCCTTTAATTTTCTTTTAAATCTTTATTGGTCAGACATTTACAATTTCTTACTAAAAAGAACCTCCAACGAAAATGAAGCTGAAGATATTGCCATTCAAACCTTTTCTAAAGGCTTTGATAAGATTGATTTGTTTGATGAAAAATACACCTTTAAAACGTGGTTGACTACCATTGCCAAAAATCTTCACGTCGATACTGTTCGCAAACGGAAGAACTCAAAATCCATCGATACAACCTATGAGAATGATACGAAGATGCATCAGGTTATTGATGAAAACCCGTCTCCTGAGGATAAATTAATCCAAGAACAAAATCTTGCCAAGTTGCTTCGAGATATCAAACAGCTCAAGCCAAAGTATCAGGAAGTTATTCAGTTGCGATTCTTTCAAGAAATGAGTTATAAAGAAATCGCTTCACAACTAGACGAACCCATCAGTAATGTGAAGGTAAAATTACTGCGAGCTAAAAAGCTTTTGGCTGAAATCATAATTGAATCCTAAATGAAAAAATCAATACTTCAATCCTTAGGTCCTGGATTACTCTTTGCAGGTGCGGCTATTGGAGTATCTCATTTGGTACAGTCGACGAAAGCAGGGGCTGAATTCGGATTCGGACTCATTTGGGCCTTGGTTTTGGCACATTTGTGCAAGTATCCCTTTTTTCAATTCGGGCCGCGCTATTCAGCAGCAACTGGTGAAACCCTTCTTGAAGGTTATAAGAAATTAGGTAAAGGTGTACTTATTGCCTACTTCTTAATCAATTTTGCGACCATGTTTACCATTCAGGCTGCCGTTACGGTTGTGACCGCAAGTCTGGCCGTCGAAGTATTTGGACTCACCAATGATCTGAGCACCTGGGCACTGGTATTGCTAAGTATAAGCATTATTATCCTCATCATTGGTAGATACAAGCTTCTCGACAATTTGATGAAATACATCATCATCACGTTGACCATCAGTACGGTAATTGCTGTTTTTGTAGCCTTTAACAAATCGACCGAGGGCTTTGATGTACAGCAAATCATTCCATCTGGAACCATAGAAATCACCTTTTTGATAGCTTTTTTAGGATGGATGCCTGCACCTTTGGATGTATCGATCTGGCATTCGATTTGGTCAATTGAGAAAGACAAAACCACCCTCTTTAAAACCAATGTAGATGATGCCTTGTTTGATTTTAATATTGGGTATTTAGGGACGTTATTCGTAGGTATTTGTTTTGTATTACTCGGCGCATTGGTTATGTATGGATCTGGAGAAATCTTCTCAGATAAAGGTGTCGTTTTTGCCAATCAATTGATTCGATTGTACACTGAAAACTTAGGAAGTTTTTCAACTATTTTTATTGCTGTTGCAGCTTTTACTACCATGTTTAGTACAACAATTACATCCTTAGACGCATCGCCCAGAGCAATGGCAATTTCTTCGCGTTTATTATTTAACAAAACATGGAAACGAGGGTATTGGTTTTGGATACTCTTTTTAGGGATAGGCACCTTCATCATTTTAAACTACCTCTCTGAAAGTATGGGTGTTATGGTTAAAATTGCTACAATAATCTCCTTCTTAACGGCTCCATTTTTTGCTATTTTGAACTATACACTAATCACGAGCAAACACGTACCTAAAGAGTATCAACCCGATACTACACTTCGGATTGCCAGTCTTTTTAGTATTGTAATTCTCATTAGTTTTAGTGGTTGGTTTTTACTTTCCATTTTATAATTTCGAATATGAAATTGATACATTTTTTTCATCTAAAAGATTACTGATTTCTTTGTAAATTTGCATTTGAAAAATTGAATAGATGACGACGGAAACGGCTATAACACCAGAAAGAATTAAAAAACCCAAGTGGCTTCGTGTAAAGTTACCAGTTGGGAAAAAATATACCGAGTTACGCGGATTGGTAGATAAGTACAAGCTGAATACCATTTGTACCAGTGGTAGTTGTCCAAACATGGGCGAATGCTGGGGTGAAGGGACGGCTACCTTTATGATTTTAGGTAACATCTGTACGAGATCTTGCGGATTCTGTGGTGTAAAAACCGGACGTCCCGAAACAGTTGAATGGGAAGAACCGGAAAAGGTAGCTCGTTCTATCAAAATCATGGGCATCAAGCATGCTGTAATTACGTCTGTAGACCGAGATGACTTGAAAGACGGAGGATCTATCATTTGGGCAGAAACCGTTGAAGCCATCCGAAGAGCAAATCCAAATACAACTCTTGAGACTTTAATCCCTGATTTTCAAGGAAAAAATTCACAGATTGATCGAATCATTGAGGTACATCCAGAGGTAGTTTCTCACAACATGGAAACGGTAAGAAGATTAACTCGTGAAGTTCGAATTCAGGCGAAATACGATAGAAGTTTAGGTGTTTTAAAATACTTAAAGGAAAATGGAATGCGCACCAAATCTGGATTGATGTTAGGACTGGGTGAGACTGAAGAAGAAGTTATTGAAACCATGAAAGACCTTAGAGGTGTTGGTTTAGATGTCATTACGATTGGTCAATACCTACAGCCTACTAAAAACCATTTACCGGTAAAAGAATTTATTACCCCTGCTCAGTTTAAGAAATACGAAGAAATCGGATTGGAGATGGGCTTTATGTACGTAGAAAGTGGTTCATTGGTTCGTTCTTCTTACAAGGCACACAAACACGCAAACTAGTTAAAGTTTTGTGAATACAAATACAGATTCAAATTTGGCACAGGTATTGAAGCTAATTGGTTAATTACCATATAATTGTTTTCATTGTGTAATTAATTTGAATTATTTGATTAAAAGTAAGCCACCTGCCAAGGTGGTTTTCTTTTTTATATTTACAATATGAAGAAAATCCTTACCATACTCTTACTATTGCTTTCCTTTCATCTCTATTCTCAGAACATGTTTGTCCCCAAAGAAGTTCCTTCAGAAAAACTAAAAGCCGAGTTCATTAAGAGTAATTATCAAATGAACATCATACACACCTACCTCATTAGAAATTATAAGGTTGCTTCAAGTAAAGTGGATATTAAAAAGTTTGCTGGAAAGGAATGCGCTTTCAAAAGACAGTTTAAACCCAATATCACTTATATTCTTAATGATTGTGAGGAGGGAAAAGGAGTATTCGAAACAATTGTATTTCCAAAGGCTAATTTAAAGGCATTAAAAAACTGGGTTGAACAAATCTATCGCACTCAACCTATGGATATCAAAAATGTATGGTATCCTGGAAAGAATGAATATGGGCCAGAGCCCAAGGAAGAAGGTTGTTATTTTAAAATCCTTCAACAAAAAAATCGAAGTGTGATCGAGATTTGGTGTGGATCCTAAAGTCTAGATCGCACTGATGATATCGTACTTGGTGATGATATGATGCTTTCCTTCACCAAGATCTACCAATACCGCCTGATTTTCCTTTGTAATCAATCGCGAAACCTTATCAATAGAAGCTTCTTTTGTAACAATCGGATAAGCCGCTCCCATAATATCTTTGATGGGTTTTTCAGCGATCGCCTTATCTTCAATAAAGTAAGAAAGTAGAACAGATTCATCAATAGATCCCACAAATCCATTGATATCTTCAACCGGAATTTGAGAGATTTTATACTTACGCATGCGCTCAATAGCATGAGAAACCAGTTCTTCAGTTTTTACGGTTACTAGGTGTTTGTTGGAATGGCTAGATACTAAATCTTCTGCGGTTGTTACCTCATCCTCCAGGAATCCCCGATCACGCATCCAATCATCGTTATACATCTTTCCAACATAACGGCTACCATGATCGTGAAGAAGCACTACAACCACATCATCTTTGGTAAAATGATCTTTTAATTGCAACAATCCTTTAACAGCAGCTCCACATGAGTTTCCAGCAAAAATACCTTCTTGTTTTGCCATTTTACGAGTGTAGACTGCCGCATCTTTATCGGTCACTTTGGTGAATCCGTCGATTAATGAAAAGTCAACGTTTTCTGGTAATATGTCTTCTCCAATACCTTCTGTGATATACGGATAGATCTCATTTTCATCAAAAATACCTGTCTCGTGGTATTTCTTGAAAACCGATCCGTAGGTATCAATTCCCCAGACTTTGATATCTGGATTTTGCTCTTTTAAATACTTGGCAGTTCCTGAAATTGTACCACCGGTGCCTACACCGACCACAAAATGCGTGATTTTACCATCGGTTTGTCTCCATATTTCTGGACCCGTTTGCTCGTAATGGGCCGTGGCATTACTGGGATTATCGTACTGATTTACATACCAAGAATTAGGTGTTTCAGCTCCCAATCGCTTTGAAACCGAATAGTAAGATCGTGGATCGTCTGGCTCAACCGCAGTCGGACACACAATGACCTCTGCTCCTACGGCCTTTAAAATATCTACCTTTTCTTTGGATTGTTTATCGTTGGTAACAAAAATACACTTGTATCCTTTTACAATGGCAGCAAGGGCTAGTCCCATACCTGTATTCCCTGAAGTTCCTTCAATAATAGTACCTCCAGGCTTTAATCGGCCATCTGCTTCCGCATCCTCAACCATCTTCACGGCCATACGATCTTTCACCGAATTTCCAGGATTAAACGATTCGATTTTTGCCAATACTAAGGCATCGATTTCCTTGGTGATGGAATTCAATTTCACCAACGGTGTGTTACCAATTGTTTCGAGAATATTTTTACAATAATCCATAAGTTCTTTTGATTGCGCAAAGATACTTTAATAATTCATTTGGGAATTATGGATTGGAAAAGTATTTCCTGCTTAGGTCAACCCAATAACCCACAAATAAAGTGGAAGTCCGAGGGTAATATTAAATGGGAATGTGATCGCTAATGCCATCGGGACGTACAATCCCGGATTCGCTCTCGGAGCTGCCAATTTCATAGCTGCAGGAACAGCAATATAAGAAGCACTTGCGGCCAATATCGACATCAACAAACGATTTCCAGGCTCTTCGATGAACAATCCGCTTACCACAGCGACGGTGCAACCATTAATAATCGGGATAATCAAAGAGAAGGCCAGTGTAAACCATCCCTTCTTTACCAATGCCTTTACCTCTCTTCCACTCGTGATTCCCATATCCAATAGGAATACGGCTAAAAATCCTTTAAAAATATCGGTGGTAAATGGTTTAATTCCTTCAGCTTGAGCGTCATTGGCTAGATACCCTATGAGTAAACTTCCTAAAATTAAAAGAACACTTCCATTGGTTAAAGAATGGTGGATGATATGCTTGAAATTCGTCTTCTTCTTTTTCCCTTTTTCTTTGTTGTAAATAGAAATTAATAGAACCCCAATGATAATTGAGGGTGCTTCCATCAAGGCCATCACGGCTACCATATGTCCGCCAAAAGGAATATTTGATAATTCTAAGAACGAAATTGTGGTTACAAAAGTTACCGCACTTACAGATCCGTAGGCCGCCGCAATTGCTCCAGAATTTTCAACGCTGAGTCGCATTCGGAGAATGTAATAACAGTATACGGGAACCATTAATGCCAAGAATACTCCAAAAAATAAGGACCATATGATTTCATCTGTAATGGCACTGTGAGAAAGTTCCTGACCTCCTTTAAATCCGATGGATAATAAAAGGTACAAGGAGATAAACTTGGATGAGTTAGGCGGAATTTCAAGGTCACTTTTTACGTTAACAGCAATAAGGCCAAGAAAGAAAAATAGTAGTGCGGGATTTGTTAAATTGTCGATTAAGTAATGTAAATCCATGATAAAAATTTGACACAAAAAAAGCAGGCGACCTACAAATGTACTTTCGTATTTCCCTACTTATATGTGAGATATTTTCCTATTCTACAGTGATATGAATAGTGCTTGAAATATTGATGTTATAACCTTCAGATTCTATCGCTTTCAAAAACTCTTTGGTTTTGTTCTTATCGGAAATAAGCTCTAAAATTCGAGAATTATCAAACATACATTCATCATTGATGTTTCCTTCAGTCTTCGCTAATCTTTGAAGTTTGTGGAAATTAATCTTAACGTCCATTACGTCATTAAGAATATTCAATGCTTCTCTCTTATTAAATCTTCCTTCAATCAATTTAACTTCAGCAGTTAAATTATTCGATTCGTTTGTCTTGTTTTCTTGTTTAGATACTGTGTTATTCATTGGATGGTGTGTTTTGTGATCTGATGCTTCCTAAAGCTTTTATAAATGTTACGAGTGCAAGAACTGATGTTCCGCCAATCAAATGGGTAAAATATTTACTCCCAGTCATATAAGTGTAAACTGTCAGGCCGATTGCAAGAAGCAATAAAGCAACTAAAGCCAGATCCCTTACTCCTAAATCGCTAATTTTGATGTAGTTATCACTACTCTTTGAATTTTTATCCTTGACATTCTCTAAAATAACCTGTCGCATGTAGTTCGATTTTTTTGCAAAGATCATAGGTTTTGTCAATATATTTTTATTTATATTTATTATGTGTTATATTAATTATTTTTATGAATTATACTTTACACCAATTAGAGATCTTCAGTAAGATCGCCGAAGTAAAAAGTGTCACCAAGGCTTCTGAAGAATTATTCCTTACACAACCAGCAGTTTCCATTCAATTAAAGAACTTTCAAGAGCAGTTTAACCTTCCCTTGTTTGAAATCGTTGGAAGGAAATTATACATCACAGAATTCGGTGCTGAAATTGCTTTGGCTGCCAATAAAATTTTGAATGAAGTTGATTCGATAAATTATAAGTCGGCCTTATTCGAAGGAAAGTTGGCGGGCAAACTGAAGATTGCCATTGTATCAACAGCCAAATATGCCATGCCCTATTTTTTAAGCGGATTCGTAAAAGAAAACGAAATGGTGGATGTGATCATGGATGTAACCAACAAGTCATCAGTAATTAAAAGTTTGGAGAACAATGATTGTGATTTTGCCATGGTATCAACCATTCCGAAGAAATTAAAAATAGAGCGCATCGAGTTGATGGAAAATAAGTTATTTCTCGTGGCTCAAAAGGGATATTTTCAATCTGACAAACCGGTTCGAAAAAAGGACTTGGAAAGCTTCCTTTTTATATTTCGTGAAAAGGGTTCTGCAACCCGATTGGCCATGGAGAATTACCTCTTAAAAAACAACATCAAAGTAAATCGAAAAATGGAATTGACTTCCAACGAAGCCATTAAACAAGCTATTTTAGCTGGACTCGGAGTTTCCATTATGTCTTCAATCGGTTTGAGAAATTCCCTAGAAAAAGAGGAACTTGAAATCATTCCACTTTCAAAACTTCCCATCATTACCAACTGGAATTTAATTTGGCTGAAATCAAAGAATCTTTCAAGAGTAGCGAAAGCTTTTAAAGATCATATCGATCAAAACAAACAAGAGATTATCGACAATCATTTTGAGTGGTACGAGAATATGTAATGCTAGGCGAATTTTATTGCCTTGGTAGGCTCAACTTTAGAGATAATGTAAGACGGAATAATGAGCATCAAAACACAGAGAATCAAGGTTCCTAGATTTAGGTAAAACCATTGGGTAAAGGTAATGTATACGGGCATTACAGCAACATAATAGGTTTCAGGGTCGAGTTTGATTAGCTCAAAAAAGTATTGCAATCCCAGAAGGCTTAGTCCGATTACATTACCCCAAATTAAGCCTCGAATAATCAAGTGGGAAGCATTGTATAAAAATATCTTCCGAATACTGGTATTGTTACTACCCAAAGCTTTTAAAATCCCAATCAACTGAACTCTTTCAAGAATTAGAACCAACATTGCGGAAATCATATTCACTCCGGCAACAATGATCATCAAGGCAATTATGAACCACACATTATTATCAAACAATTGAATCCATTCAAAAATTCCAGGATAACTTTCAGCAATGGTCTTGCTGTTTAGAGTAACGCCTATTTGTTGGTAAATTTCACTACCCTTTTCAGACAATTCATCAAAATCGTCAATCAATACTTCGAATCCGCCTACCTGATTATCATTCCAGCGATTCAATCGTTGCACTTCTCGGAGATCACCGATCATCATGGTATTGTCAAATTGGGTAAATCCCGTATTGTAAATTCCGGAAACCACATACCTTCGGTTGGAAGGAAGTTTACTCGTGGTCGATTTCACAAAAGTTGCCAATATGGTATCGCCCACTTTAAGCGCTAGTCTCTTTGCTATTTGATTGGACAATAAAACCTCTCGATTTCGTTCTTGAGAAAAATTCGGGATACTTCCCTCACTCAAATATTCCTTAAAGAAAGTCCAATCATAGTCTGTGGAAACACCTTTAAAAATAATGCCTTCAAAGTCGGTTTCCGTGCGCAAAATACCGCCTTTACTAGCCACAGCCTGTACATTTTTAATTCCGTCAATATTTTGAAACTTGGGATAAAACTTTTGATTCTTATCAATAGGTACCGTGGATACTTCGGAATTATTACTATCGTAATTGACAATTTGAACATGGCCTTTGAAACCTGCCATTTTATCGCGAATCTTGTACTGAAGTCCCGTACTTGTTGCGACTGCTACAAGCATGATCAAAATTCCCAATGCAATCGCCGTAATCGCTATTTTTATTATTGGCGTTGAAATACTACTTTTATGATTCCGACCTGAAATCAGGCGTTTTGCAATAAATAATTCGTAGTTCAATTCATGATCAATTTAAGGC
This sequence comes from uncultured Polaribacter sp., assembly GCA_964343335.1. Lineage (GTDB taxonomy): Bacteria > Bacteroidota > Bacteroidia > Flavobacteriales > Flavobacteriaceae > Polaribacter. The sequence goes on from CAYFJL010000036.1 coordinate 13,977, forward strand.
CTATCAAAAGTACATATTTATTCCTAGTGGTTTTGCTGTTTTTCCAATTTAACGCTTGTGCACAGAAAAGTAAGGAAGTAAAAAAAACTACGAATTCGAATTCCATTGTCTCAGGTTCCAATCGCATCAACGATTACTTGCCATTACTTTTGAATAAAAGAGTGGCCATTGTAGCAAATCAAACTTCTGTAGTATTTCATAAAAATGGTCACACTCATTTGGTTGACAGCCTATTAGCTCTCAATATTATTATTGAAAAAGTATTTGCTCCCGAACATGGATTTCGAGGAAAAGCCGATGCTGGTGAAGTTGTAAAAGACGGATTGGATGCCAAAACTGGACTCCCTATCATTTCCTTATACGGTAAAAACAAAAAGCCTTCTCCATCTCAATTGAAAGGTATTGAAATCATCCTTTTTGACATTCAGGATGTTGGAGCCCGCTTCTACACCTACCTTTCCACCCTGCATTATGTGATGGAGGCAGCCGCGGAAGCAAAGATTCCCGTTGTGGTATTGGATCGTCCAAATCCAAATGGCCATTACATCGACGGTCCGGTTTTAGAGGAAAAACATAGCAGTTTTGTTGGTCTTCACCCTGTTCCGGTTGTCTACGGAATGACCATTGGTGAGTATGCTCAAATGATCAATGGCGAAGGTTGGTTAAAAGAAAAGGCTCAATGTGATTTAACTGTAATTCCACTTAAAAATTATACTCACAATTCGGTTTACGATTTACCAATCAAACCCTCTCCCAACCTACCAAATGCTCAAAGCATCAACCTGTATCCGAGTTTATGTTTTTTTGAAGGAACCAATGTAAGTGCCGGTCGCGGAACCCAAATGCAATTTCAGGTGTATGGGAGTCCTTATTTAAAGGAAACGAAATTTTCATTTACACCAAAACCCAATGAAGGCAGTAAATATCCGAAGCATAATGGAAAAGAATGTTATGGAGAGGACTTAAGAAATCACAAGCGATTGAATCAATTGAACTTACAATGGCTTCAAAAGGCGCACGGCCAGAATAATACAGCTGGTTCTTTTTTCAATTCTTTCTTTGTAAAACTAGCTGGAACAGAAAGTCTTGAGGCTCAAATCGTCAAGGGATTGACCGAAGAGGAAATTCGAGAGTCTTGGTTACCTGGACTGAAAAAATTCAAAAAAATCAGAGAAAAGTACTTGCTTTATAAATAATTAGCCAACGGGTAGTTTCTTCTTCAAGGCTTCAATAATGTTGTAAGTAGCCGGACAAATTTCAGTGTTTTTGATGGTCAGGTCGGCCAACTGAATGAATTTTCTGCGATTGGTATGCGGATATTCAGCACAGGCCTTAGGACGAACGTCATAAATAAAACAGGTATTATCGGCTTCATTCAAAAAAGTACAGGGTGCAGATTTCAAAACCATAAAATCATCCGAATCCCTTTGCAGATAAGTCTTTGTAAAATCTGAAACCTTCATCTTCAAAAACTTTGAAATTCGCTCAATATCCTTGTCCGCAAAAATAGGACTGGTGGTTTTGCAGCAATTACCACAAGTCAAACAATCTGTTCTTGAGAACTCTTCTTCATGTAAATCTTGCATGACATAATCCAAGTTCTTCGGAGTTCTTTTTTTTAGCTTGGCAAAGTACTTTTTATTCTCTTGCTGCCTTTCTTTGGCTAATTTTGGTAAGTTTTCTAGACTCGGATTCATATTGCAAAAATAGAAATATGCTTACTGAAATTGGGCTTTTAAGCGAAATAAAATTTGTAATTTCGCCGATCAGAATAACCACGTTATGAGTGTAATGATTACCATAGAAAAGGCAATTAAGAAAGGTTTTTTAGAAACGTATGCAGTAGAGTTACCTACCGTTGAATTTCAGGCAACACGCAAGGAATTTGAAGGGGACATAACCGTTGTTGTTTTCCCAATGTTGCGTTATAAAAAAGGAAATCCGGCACAGATTGCAGAAGAACTTGGGAATTATGTAGTTCATGAAGTTTCAGAGGTTTCAAAATTCAACGTGGTGAAGGGTTTTCTAAACCTTGTGATTGCCGACGAGTATTATGTGAATTTTTTCAATACAATTTACAATCAAGATAACTTCGGATGTGTTGATGTGAAAGATAAAAATGATTCTTTCATGGTGGAATATTCCTCACCGAATACCAACAAACCCTTACATCTAGGACATATTCGAAACAACCTATTGGGATATTCCGTTTCTGAGATTTTAAAGGCTTCTGGAAAGAAGGTGTATAAAACTCAGATTATCAATGATCGTGGGATACACATCTGTAAGTCAATGTTGGCCTGGAAGCGCTATGGAAATGGGGAAACTCCAGCATCTACAGGCTTGAAAGGAGACAAATTAGTAGGGAATTACTATGTAAAATTTGACGCCGAATACAAAAAAGAAATTGCCCAATTAATTTCAGAAGGAAAATCAGAAGATGAAGCCAAAGCGAAGGCTCCTATCTTATTGGAAGCACAGGTAATGCTGAGAAAGTGGGAAAGTGGTGATGAAGAGACTGTGGCACTTTGGAAAACCATGAATGGTTGGGTTTATGAGGGATTCGATATCACTTATAAAAACTTAGGTGTTGATTTTGATAAACTTTATTATGAAAGCGACACTTACTTGCTAGGAAAAAAATTCGTTCAAGACGGACTCGAAAAAGGGGTGTTTTACAAAAAAGAAGACGGATCTGTTTGGTGTGATTTGACCGATGAAGGTTTGGATGAAAAAATAGTACTAAGAGCGGATGGAACGGCCGTTTACATGACCCAAGATATTGGGACGGCTATTGAACGAGTAACCGACTTCCCAGATATAAGCGGAATGGTATACACGGTGGGTAATGAGCAGGATTATCACTTTCAAGTGCTCTTTTTAATCCTGAAGAAACTAGGATTCGATTGGGCTAAAAACCTCTATCATTTGAGCTACGGAATGGTAGACTTACCATCGGGAAAAATGAAATCCAGAGAAGGAACTGTGGTAGATGCAGATGACTTAATGATAGAAATGGCCAGCACGGCAAGATCAATTTCAGAAGAATTAGGCAAGCTAGATGGGTATTCAGAAGCTGAAAAGACTGTATTGTATGACACCATCGGATTGGGGGCTTTAAAGTATTTTATCCTGAAAGTAGACCCAAGAAAACGAATCTTATTTGATCCAGAGAATTCAGTTGATTTTCAAGGGAATACAGGACCATTTATACAATATACTTACGCAAGAATTCAATCCATTTTACGCAAAGCCGATTTCAAATACAATGCAGTACGAACCAATGCTTCAATGGTTTTGCATACCAGAGAAAAAGAACTAATCAAACAATTACAATTATTCCCCGAAACGATTCAGCAGGCAGCTTCGAATTATTCACCGGCAATCATCGCGAATTACACTTATGATTTGGTTAAAGAGTTCAACTCATTTTATCAAAATGTGTCGATTTTAGGGGAAGAAAATGAAGAGTTGAAAAGATTTAGAGTGCAGCTTTCCAACAAAGTGGGGCAGGTAATCAAAACGGCTTTCTCCCTTTTGGGAATCAATGTTCCGGATCGGATGTAAAATTTGCCTTAGTATGGCGAATTTTGGCACTTGTTTTTTACATTTGTAGCTCAATTTTTTGAAAATACAGAAATATATATTTTATGAAATACGATATTATTGTTTTAGGTAGTGGACCAGGCGGATATGTAACTGCAATTAGAGCTTCTCAATTGGGCTTTAAAACCGCAATTATTGAAAAAGAAAGCCTTGGCGGAGTTTGCTTGAATTGGGGATGTATTCCTACAAAGGCATTATTGAAATCGGCTCAAGTTTTCGAATATCTAAAGCATGTTGACGAATATGGATTAAAAGCAAATGCAGTAGACAAAGATTTTAATGCCGTTGTTAAGAGAAGTAGAAACGTTGCGGAAGGAATGAGCAAAGGTGTTCAGTTTTTGATGAAGAAGAATAAGATTGATGTTATCGATGGTTTCGGTAAACTAAAAACCGGTAAAAAAGTTGATGTAACCGCAGCTGATGGACAGGTTACTGAGTACAGTGCAGATCATATCATCATCGCAACTGGAGCCAGATCTCGCGAATTACCGAGCCTGCCTCAAGATGGTAAAAAAGTGATTGGCTACAGAAAAGCCATGACTTTAGAATCCCAACCTGAAAGCATGATTGTTGTTGGTTCTGGAGCGATTGGAGTAGAGTTTGCTTACTTCTACAACTCAATGGGAACAGATGTTACCATAGTAGAATATATGCCAAATATTGTTCCTGTTGAAGATAAAGATATCTCAAAGCAGATGGAACGTTCTTTCAAAAAATCAGGGATCAAAGTGATGACAAATTCTTCCGTTGAATCAGTTGATACAAGCGGGGAGAAAATCAAGGCAACTGTAAAAACTAGTAAAGGCGAAAAGGTTCTTGAAGCGGATATTGTTTTGTCTGCGGTAGGCATCAAAACAAATATCGAAAACATTGGTTTAGAGGATGTTGGAATCATTACAGATCGCGATAAAATTTTGGTGAATGACTGGTATCAAACCAACATTCCAGGATACTACGCTATTGGAGATGTAACTCCAGGTCCTGCACTAGCACACGTTGCTTCTGCAGAAGGGATCACTTGTGTTGAAAAAATCGCAGGATTGCACACTGAGGCCATTGACTACGGAAACATACCTGGATGTACCTATGCAACTCCAGAAATTGCTTCTGTTGGATTAACTGAAGAAAAGGCAAAAGAACAAGGGTACAATATCAAAGTTGGTAAGTTTCCATTTTCAGCCTCTGGAAAGGCAAAAGCAGCAGGAACACCTGATGGTTTCGTGAAAGTTATTTTTGACGAAAAATACGGCGAGTGGCTTGGTTGTCACATGATTGGGGCTGGTGTAACTGATATGATTGCGGAAGCGGTTGTCGCTAGAAAATTAGAAACTACTGGTCATGAAATCTTAAAAGCTGTGCACCCACACCCAACCATGAGTGAAGCGGTGATGGAAGCGGTTGCAGACGCATATGATGAGGTAATTCACCTGTAGTTATTAACAAGTTATCACAAATTCATTAACAATAGGCCCTCAACCTGTTGATAAACTTGCATATTTATCAAATTTCAATATATTTGTTATTATTGTAAAAAAGATACTTATCCCCCACAATAAGGACATAGTAAAAAAGCAGACTGAATGAGCTTT
>CAYFJL010000037.1:0-18983 GCA_964343335.1 uncultured Polaribacter sp.
GCAGCAAAATTCTTTCTGTTTTTTACAAATAGTGATGAATCAATAGGAAGATATTTCATAATACATAAGTGTTAGGTAAACAAAGTTAGGAATATAAATAGTCAAAAAAAAAGACTGCCATTACGCAGTCTGAAAAATAGTTTTTTGCACTTGATTTTTCTTAGCGGCCTCGCTTGAAAAGACCGACAATAAATAAAATTAAAACGGCGCCAGCAGCACTGCGGATGATGTCGCTTATCCAGCCACTTCCAATGGAAATTCCTAAATAACCGAAAGCCCAACTTCCCACAAAACCACCTGCAATACCTAAAATGATATTTACAATTAAACCAAAGCCGTTGTCACGCATTAAAACGTCTGCGATATAGCCGGCAATTGCACCAATAATTACGATGTACAAAATATCCATGTGTATAAGTTTTTAGTTGATTTACTCTAGCTAATTTAAAAAAATATGGCTAATTATTAGAGTCTTTTAAATACTTCTTATTTTTACGTGAAATCTAAATCTAGATCAAACTTTTTACTCATGAAGAATCTTACCTATTTAGCACTGTTTTTTATTGCCTTTCAATTGAACGCTCAAAATCAGCCCACCAAGGCTGAGGCAGTGAAGGAATCGCTTGAAAAGAAAAAAGAAATGCAACGTACATCACTGGTAAAAAATGTCGGATTTACCAACATCGGACCTACCATTATGAGTGGCCGCGTTGCCGATGTGGATGTGAATCCAGAGAATCCTACTGAGTTTTATGTGGGATATGCTTCAGGCGGATTGTGGTATACCAATAACAACGGTACGACTTTTACGCCTGTTATGGATAATTCGACAACTCAGAATATTGGAGACATTGCCATCGATTGGAAAAATGGAACCATTTGGGTTGGTACCGGAGAGAAAAACTCTTCACGATCTTCTTACGCAGGAATCGGAATTCTAAAATCTACGGATAAAGGAAAATCATGGCAAAATATGGGTCTTTTAGATTCTCATCATGTAAGTAGAATCATCATCAATCCGAAGAATCCAGAGGAGGTACTTGTAGCAGTAATCGGACATTTGTATTCGTCAAATGAAGAACGAGGAATTTTCAAGACTACGGATGGCGGTAAGACCTGGAACAACATGTTATTCATCAATAAAGACACTGGGGTGATTGACATTGCTCATGCTCCAAATAACTTTTCTGTGATGTATGCGGCTTCTTGGGAGCGCGAACGTCAGGCTTGGAATTTTGATGGAGACGGAAAAAATTCTGCGATTTATAAAAGTACAGATGCTGGAAATTCATGGACTAAAATTTCTGATTCAAGCGGATTCCCTATTGGAGATGGCGTAGGAAGAATCGGATTGGCCGTATACGATGAAAATACAGTATATGCTTTGCACGACAGTCAATTCAGAAGACCAAAAGGCAAGCAGAAAAAGAACACGGAAGCTTTAAACAAAGAAGATTTCAAATCCATGAGTTCGGAAGACTTCCTTGAGCTGGACAATAAAAAATTGAACACATTTTTAAAGACCTATGGTTTCCAAGAGAAATATAGAGCTCAAAATGTGAAACAAATGGTTAGAGTTGGCACGGTAAAACCAATAGATTTGGCAAAGTATTTAGAAGATGCCAATGCCATGCTTTTTGATACTCAGGTTATCGGAGCTGAAGTTTTTAAAACAACAAACGGCGGAAAATCTTGGAAGAAAACCCATAAAAACTACCTAAATGGAGTGTATTCTTCCTATGGATATTATTTCGGAGAAATTCGTGTAGATCCTCAAGATGTGAGTAAGATTTATGTCATGGGCGTTCCTGTAATTAAGTCAGCTGATGGAGGAAAAACCTTTGTTTCCATTAGTAGAGAGAATGTCCACTCCGACCACCAAGCCATGTGGGTGAATCCGTATAAATCTGGACATATTTTAAACGGAAATGATGGCGGATTGAACATGACCTATGATGATGGTGAAAGCTGGAACAAATTAAATAGTCCTTCTGTTGGACAGTTTTATTCGATTTACGCCGACAATCAAAAAAACTACAAGGTCTATGGTGGGCTGCAAGACAATGGTGTTTGGACAGCATCTCACAACGCTCGAATGAACAAACGTTGGCACTCATCGGGTCAAAATCCATATCAAAGCATTATGGGTGGAGACGGAATGCAGGTGCAAGTAGATGATCGCAATCCGAATATCGTATATACTGGTTTTCAATTCGGAAATTACTTCCGATTGAACCGAAAAACAGGTGCTAGAAAGTACATTCAACCAAAGCATACCCTTGGTGAAAATCCATATCGTTTCAACTGGCAAACACCTATTTTGCTATCAAAACACAATCAAGATATTCTGTATTTAGGCGGAAACAAATTGCACCGCAGTTTGAACCAAGGGGATACTTGGGAGACGATTTCGGGAGATTTAACTACTGGAGGTAAAAAAGGGAATGTGGCCTTTGGAACTTTAACCACGATTGCTGAGAGTCCGTTTCAATTCGGATTATTGTATGTAGGATCTGATGATGGTTATGTTCACATATCTAAAAACGGTGGTGGCAGCTGGACGCGAATTTCGAATAATTTACCAGCCAATCTTTGGGTTTCTAGAGTGGTTGCTTCTGCACACAAAAAAGAACGCGTGTATGTAGCCTTGAATGGATACAGAACCGACGATTTTAATACTTACATTTATGTTTCTGAAGACTATGGGCAAAGCTGGAAATTGATTTCTGGAAACATTCCGATTTCGCCAGTCAATGTCATCAAAGAAGACCCTGCCAATGCCAATGTATTGTTCGTTGGAACAGATAACGGATTATATATTTCATTGAACAGAGGAAAATCTTGGGAGGCCTTTTCAAAAGACTTACCAAATGTTGCTGTTCACGATTTGGTGATTCAACCAAAAGCGAAACACTTGGTGATTGGTACGCATGGTAGAAGTATTTATCGTGCAGATATCAGTGCTTTACAGCAAATGGATGATAAATTGATGCAAAAAGACCACCATGTATTTGGGGTGAATAATGTGAGATATTCTGCTAATTGGGGCCGATCACGTAGCCAGTGGAGAGCTGCTAGTACACCTAATTTAACGGTGCCATTCTACGCGAAAAAGAAAGGAGCGGTTGATGTATCTGTGTATAAAGGTGATGTGTTAGTGCATTCTCAAAGATTTGCTGCAGATGCGGGATACAATGAATTCGACTATGATCTATCTATTTCGGCAAAAGCAGCGAAAAAAGGAGCACGAAAAGCTCAAAACGGAAAAATGTATTTGACGAAAGGGCAATACAAAATCAAAGTAGGAAACTCCGAACAATCCTTTAAAGTTCGATAATTCATGAAATATGGAATTCTCCTTTTCGTGTTGATTAGTTTGCCTTGTCAAGGTCAGACACGAAAAGGATTTTTCCAACTATCAGGACCCAAACGAACATGGGTCATCTTCCATCCTTTTAAGGCTGAAAAAGCCTTTGTGGTATCCAAAGAAACCAATCGCGTTGCTGATTCTATAGCCAATTCCCATCTACTAGACGGAGATAAAGCTGGAGGTCAGGTGGATGCTTTTCGACATGCTTATTGGATGGCAAGATTACACCAAGAAATCGGGGAATCGGCTGCTGAATCTTTAGGTAAAGCCCATGAAAGAGAGAATTACCTAACCTTTAAAAAGGGAGGTTTGGAAGACGGTATCTTACCTGATAAGATCTCTTCAGACATGGATTTATGGAACAATCAAGTCGGACTGTCCTTAGTTTCTCGTGGATCAAAAGTTTCAAAAACGGGTTTGATTTACAGAATTGTCAATGCCATTCATCAAGGAAAAATGAAGATTATCAAAAAAGATGAGAAAGGAAGATTCCTGACTTGCAAAGGAAAGCTGATTTCTAGAGAGTCGTTGATCGGAAAATGGAAAAATAAAAAATGCTTAATTCCGTCTAATGAGAATTAACGCCATTCCGCTTGTATTTCGAGTCTTATTCGTCTTGGTATTCGGACTTTATGTCTACCATCTCTTTCTGGATTTTTACATTGATGACGCTGCCTTGTATGCTGCCTTGAGTAAAACCATGGTGCAGACGGGAGACTACATTTCTCTTGTCCACAATGGAAATGATTGGCTAGACAAACCCCATTTTCCCTTTTGGTTAACAGCACTGTCTTTTAAAGTATTCGGAGTTAGTTCTTTCACTTATTACTTGCCACTCACACTTACTATTTTCTTGACTTTTTATTACACATTCAGGTTTGCGAAAAGGCATTATTCCGAAGAAATAGCTTGGATAAGTGTATTGGTGTTGAGTGCCTCCCAGTATTTGTTTATGGCAAGCACTGAAGGTCGTGTAGAACCTATTTTAATGCTTTGTATTATTGCCAGTTTGTATCATTTTGATTGCGGTTATGACCAGGCAAGTAAAAGACATTTCACTTTGGTTGCATTGTTCACTGCAATCGCAATTATGACCAAAGGAATTTTTATTTTGATACCGATTTTTGGAGGAGTTTTTGGACATTATTGGTTTCAAGAAAAAAGCTTACGATTCGTGTTTCATTGGCGCTGGCTGTGGATTGGGTTTTTCATTGTACTCTTCATTTCCCCAGAAATATATGCTTTGTATCTACAATTTGATAGCCAGCCTGAAAAAGTGATTTTTGGCCAAACCAATGTTTCAGGAATTCGATGGTTTTTGTGGGACAGTCAGTTTAGCAGGTTGGTAAATTCAGGTCCGATTACGCGTTCTAGTGGGGATGTATTTTTCTTTTTGCACACGCTGTTGTGGGCATTCTTTCCTTGGTGTTTCATTTTATATGGAGCCTATGTTGAATCTGTTTCTTCCATGATTAAAAAGAGGAAATTACCTGAGACTTTGACCTTCTTTGGAAGTCTTTTTATCATTCTCATATTTTCGGTATCGAAGTTTCAATTACCGCATTACACCACCGTTATTTTTCCTTTATTAGCCATTATGGTTGCCAATTTCTTGGTTGATAATCGTATCAAATGGAAACGAAACTTGGTAAAATGGAGTGTTCTTGTTTCTTTGGTTTTGAGTCTTACGTTGGTGATTCTTTTTATAAGTTTTGTAACTCCGAGTCTTTTATTTTTCTCACTTTTCATTGTGTTGCTTGGTATCAGTATTTGGATTTCAAGAAACAAACCAATAAAAACTAAAAGATGGCTCGCTTACGGAGTGGTATCGGTTTTACTAGTGAATTTGGTTTTAAGTTTTTACATACTCCCAGAATTAGGTAAATTCAGAGGAGGTTTAATCGCATCGACTTACTTGAATCAGGATAACTCTAATGACGAGGTTTTAATCGTTGGTCGGGTTCCCAACTTCGTGAACTTCTATTTGGACAGTCCTTTTAAAAAGGTGAATTCTTTGGATAATGTGGTGATTGAGGAATACGCCAAAGTACTGGTATATGATCCAAAAAAGGAAATCGATTTATTAAAACTATCCGATTTTAGGCTCGAAAAGTCCTTTGATCATTACCCGTCTGAAAGCTTAAGTTTGAACTTTTTTTCAGAAGAAAAACGAGCGAATCAACTCACAAAATTTCAGCTATTTACCAAAAGGTAAATTCTTTATTTAAATAGATTCTAAATACCCCGGAAAATGATTCTCAATCGTTGTAAACCTGCAATCTATGCTGTAAATTTGTTCTTGATTTAAATTAAATATAATGGCCAATTTTTTTAGTTCTTCAGTAGGAAGAAAGATCGCAATGGCATTGTCTGCCTTCTTCCTAATGTCGTTTTTAATTATCCATTTATCTGTCAACCTTACTTCACTTTTTAGTGCCGACATTTTTAACGAATTTTCTCATTTTATGGGAACGAATCCTTTGGTACAGTATGCTTTGCAACCTGTATTGATCATTGGTGTAGTTTTCCACTTTGTGATGGGATTTGTTCTAGAGATTCAAAACCGAAAAGCTGTTGGTGTGAAGTACGCGAAGAATTTGGGTAACGCGAACTCCACTTGGATGAGTAGAAATATGTTATTAAGTGGTGCTGTGATTTTAGCATTCTTAGTATTACATTTCATTGATTTTTGGATTCCTGAAATGAATGTGAAATACCTCCAAGGAGACATGTCTGGACTGTTAGATCCAAATGTTGCTGATAGTGGATTTAGATATTACGAGGAGTTAGTACACAAATTTGAAAGTCCGTTGCGTGTAGGATTCTATGTTCTCGGTTTCGTTTTACTTTCATTACATTTATTACACGGATTTAATTCTGCTTTCCAATCTATGGGATTGACTGCTGGAAGAAAGAAATTATGGAAGAACATTGGTGCCTTCTATTCAGTGGTAATTCCACTAGGATTTATCGTGATTGCACTCTTCCACCATTTTAACCATTAATCTTACAATACATGACTTTAAATTCTAGAATACCAGAAGGTCCAATTAAAGATAAATGGACAACTTATAAAGACAAAATCAACCTGGTAAACCCAGCAAACAAGAGACTTATCGATGTGATTGTTGTTGGTACAGGATTGGCAGGAGGTTCTGCTGCGGCAACTCTTGCTGAATTAGGATATAATGTAAAAGCGTTTTGCTTTCAAGATTCACCTAGACGTGCACATTCCATTGCAGCACAAGGTGGAATCAACGCGGCGAAGAACTACCAGGGTGATGGTGACTCAGTTTACAGACTGTTTTACGACACGGTAAAAGGTGGTGATTATCGTTCAAGAGAAGCCAACGTTCACCGATTGGCAGAGGTATCTGTGAATATTATCGATCAGTGTGTGGCACAGGGTGTTCCTTTTGCTCGTGATTATGGTGGACTGTTAGACAACCGTTCGTTCGGTGGGGTACTTGTTTCAAGAACCTTTTACGCAAAAGGACAAACAGGTCAGCAATTGTTGTTGGGTGCTTATTCAGCCATGAACAGACAAATTGCTAGAGGTAAAATCAAAATGTACAACAGACACGAAATGTTGGATGTTGTTGTTGTGGATGGAAAAGCAAGAGGAATCATTGCAAGAAACCTAGTGACAGGAGAAATCCAGAGACATTCAGCACATGCTGTTGTCATCGGGTCAGGAGGATACGGAAATGCATTCTACCTTTCTACTTACGCAATGGGTAGTAATGTAACTGCGGCCTGGAAGGCGCACAAAAGAGGTGCTTTCTTTGCAAATCCTTGCTATACTCAGATTCACCCGACTTGTATGCCTGTTTCAGGAGACCACCAATCAAAATTAACCTTGATGTCTGAATCGTTACGAAACGATGGTAGAATTTGGGTTCCTGCTAAAATGGAGGATGCAATTGCGATTCGCGAAGGCAAATTAAAGCCAACGCAAATCAAAGAAGAAGATAGAGATTACTACTTAGAAAGACGTTATCCTGCTTTCGGTAACTTGGTACCTCGAGATGTGGCATCAAGAGCTGCTAAAGAGCGTTGTGATGCTGGTTATGGCGTGAACCAAACTGGCGAAGCGGTGTATTTGGATTTTGCCGATGCAATTACGCGATACGGAAAAGAACAAGCCCTTGTAAAAGGATTGGATACCAATGATGCTGCTACCGTTGAAAAATTAGGAAAAGCGATCATCAAGGCGAAATACGGAAACTTATTCCAGATGTATGAGAAAATTATGGATGAGAATCCATATGAAACTCCAATGATGATTTATCCAGCGGTGCACTATACAATGGGAGGTATTTGGGTTGATTACAACTTAATGACTACCGTTCCTGGATTGTACGCAATTGGTGAGGCAAACTTCTCAGATCACGGTGCAAATAGACTTGGAGCCTCTGCATTGATGCAAGGTTTGGCAGATGGTTATTTTGTATTACCATATACCATCGGTGATTACTTGGCTGATGATATTCGAACTGGACCAATTTCTACGGAAACTCCAGAGTTCGAAGAAGCAGAAACCAATGTTAGAGAGCGTATTGAAAAGCTTGTCAATAACAACGGTAAAAATTCTGTAGACTACTACCACAAGAAATTAGGAAAAATCATGTGGAATAAATGCGGAATGTCTAGAAATGAAAAAGAATTGAAAGAAGCCATTGAGGAGATCTCTCAATTGAGAAAAGAATTCTGGGAAGATGTATTCGTTCCGGGTGAAGCTGTAGGCTACAATGAAGAGCTTGCCAAAGCCGGAAGAGTTGCAGATTTCTTAGAACTAGGAGAATTATTCGCTAAGGATGCTTTACAAAGAGAAGAATCTTGTGGAGGTCACTTTAGAGAAGAGTACCAAACACCAGAAGGTGAAGCAAAACGTGTGAAGGAATTCCAATATGTTTCCGCTTGGGAATACAAGGGAGAGCCGAAAGATGCGGTATTGCACAAAGAGCCTTTGGAGTATGAAAATATAGAAGTTAAAGAAAGAAGTTATAAATAATTGAAGCATGAAGTTAACGTTAAAAATATGGCGTCAGAAAGACGTAAATGACAAAGGAAGGATCGTAGATTATGAGCTAGATAACGTGTCTCCAGACATGTCGTTTCTTGAAATGCTAGACATTTTGAACCAGCAATTAATCGACAATAGAGAAGAGCCTGTTGCTTTTGATCACGATTGTAGAGAAGGTATTTGCGGTACATGTTCATTATTTATCAACGGACGTGCTCACGGTCCAGATCGTGAGATTACGGCTTGTCAATTGCACATGCGTAGTTTCAACGATGGTGATACCATTTATATCGAGCCATGGAGAGCCAAAGCATTCCCAATTGTAAAAGATTTAATCGTAGACCGTTCTGCATTTGATAGAATTCAGCAGGCAGGCGGATTTATTTCTGTAAATACTTCAGGAAATACGCAAGATGCGAATGCCATTCCGATTGCTAAAGAAGCAGCAGACACTGCTATGGACGCAGCAACTTGTATCGGTTGTGGTGCTTGTGTAGCGACTTGTAAAAACTCAAGTGCAATGTTGTTTGTTGGGGCCAAAGTAAGTCAGTATGCTTTATTACCACAAGGACAGGTAGAGGCTGCTGATCGTGTGAAAAACATGGTAGCTCAAATGGATTTAGAAGGATTCGGAAACTGTACCAACACAGGAGCTTGTGAGGTAGAGTGTCCAAAAGGAATTTCTTTAGAGAACATTGCAAGAATGAATAGAGAGTTGATCAAAGCAGCTTTCTAATTAAGATATTCGTTAGATTAAATCCTGATTCTTTGAATCGGGATTTTTTTTGCTTTATTTTTAAGGAAAATCGTAAGAATGGAAAACAATACTTGTAGAATATGCGGCTCTAATAAATTAATGAAGGGCCTTAAAATTACGGATTTCGGACATGGAAATGTGAAGAAAGACTTGTCCATTTACATCCCTACAACCGATAGAGCCTTCTTTAATAAGTTTGAAAAAGGCAGCATCAATGCTCAAGTGTGCGGAAGCTGTGGCAACATGGAACTATCTGTGGCTAATTTTAGAGAACTGTGGGAGGCTTATAACAAGTAAAGGATGAAGCTACATTTTAAAATCATAGTATGGATTTTCCATTTTAATTTGTTCATGGCTTGTACGACTCAGGAGCAGAGTCATTCAATACAGTATTTTAAAAGTAAAAACCTTGGAACTTACTTAAACCTTAGCTCATTTCATTTCGAAAATGAGATGGAAAGATGTTATTCCTCTTTTAAGATAAACGATTCAATTTACGATGAAGATAAGTTGGATGATTTGGTTTTAAATGTAAAGCCTGGTGATGTTGATATTATTGCCGGATCTGTTGGTAAAGACTGGATTAAGACTAAAATTATGAATGTAAGAAAAGGTGATTCTTTAGTTATTAGATTCTATTTAAAGGACACTGAAGAAGTTTCTTCACACCCAGGCTCATAGGCGCCTTTAGTTAATTAGAAAGAAATCTTCATATTCACCAATTTCCCAACACTAATACCCTGATCAATACCTTCGTAAACTGCGGCATTGTAGTGAATTCCGCCGTACACCCTACTAATGGCCGCTTCTCTGGCCGCTTCCCGAAATGATTTATAGCTTCTTACGGGTAATCCATACGGAATCTCAGTAGTATCATCAAAGGCAAAATTATCACCAAATATGGATGTTAGAGCTTCTGCAGCAGCACCAGAAACTACCGAGTGACCACTGGTATATTCAGGGAAGGGTGGTGTTTGTAATAAGGGCGTCCAATCTTCATCAATATACTTGTTGATCAAGGTTTCGGGACGAATTAAATTACTTCTATATTTTTCATCCCAACAACTGATGAATGCATCGGCCAAAGCAATGGAGGTTTTGGTATACGCGTGTACCGTTTTGTCAAAATCGGCCTTTGCATTGATATTGGCAATCTTACAAATACCCATCCAATGCGCTCCAGGAGTGATTTTTTTTGAGGCGAACATAAAATGCCCTTTGTTTACCGCTACGTAGGGATTACAATCCCAAAACTGAGCAATTTTCACTTCTTCAGATTCGTCTCCTTTCTTCACAATTTCATTGCCAATATTATAGACATCGATCAATTCTTTGTAGAAAGCGCTCCCCTTTTCTAAGGAGAACGGTGGTGGCGGAATCGGTTTGAATTGTGAAGCTGAATCCAACACAAAAGTTCTTATTTTCATCCAATTTGGCTCAATACCTTTCATGTAGGCAGGCGGAGTTGGTTGCCATCTTGATGGATCTTCAGAATGCACTGTAAACTCGGGCATGGTACGCGTTTCCTTGTATTTGTCTTGATTCATCCAATTATGAATATGCTCTGAAACTGTTAATGCATATTCTTTTGAGATTTCAAATTGTTCAGCGTTTTGCTCACTCCATACCCCATACAAACTATCACGGTAGGTAGTGATCATCTCCTTAGAAAAAACCAAATCCTTTGCAACATCCATGTAGGCAATCACTGCGGAAAGATTTTTGTTTACCAAGGAATCAGGAGTTTTATCCAGAGGTTGAAGTCCGTTCAGTTGGTTGGCGAGGGATTTATTCTTTCCGTTATTCTCGTTCAAAACTTGATAAGCAGCAATATTTGGATACACATAAACCCGACTCGCTACCGGAGGTGAAAAGATATCATGCACCATAATGCCCGTCACTTTGTCGATTAAAGCATGATAATCACTAGGGGTAATATCAATGTTTTGTTTTTCCTCTTGGCAAGAAGTAAAAAGAATGATAACCAATAAAAAAGAGATGGATAATCGCATTAGTTCTTGGAATATGAATACGTTAATACAGGCTGGTTATTCGCCACTACAAACAGGATGTTTTTATCTTTCATAGCAACTGAATAAGTTCCTTTGATTTGATGTTTAAAAGGAACGATTCCGTAATTAGAAACAGGCTCAACCTTGTTGTCTGTGCCCAGTAAATATCCTTGTAGCGATAGATAAAATCCGTGATAAGTAGTTGGTGCTTCCGAGTTACCACTCACAAGTAGCTTGTCCTCACCATTGATCTTAATATTTTGGAAAGACTTGATTGGACCAAGTTGTAATTCGTTGGAGAATCGAATGAACTTGGAAAAATCACCGCCATTGTTTTCTAAATAGCCCGAGCTTAGGAGGCTAATCTCTCGTTTAGTAGCCTTCGCAAGGGATTCTTGGGTCACTACTTCATCAATGGTTTTTAAGGCAAAATCTTGATGCTTCACAAATCGTTTGTTCATCACATTCATTTGAGACGCAAGCATGTCCTTTGAATCCAATGGATAGTAGTTTCCGTCAACATTGTAAGCTACTAAGGCTTCTTTCACATCGTTTCCATCGAAGTCTCCATAGTAATAAACAATAGGCTTGTCCTTGTAGTTTTCAAATTTGGTGTTCTCTCCCCAATTACCCAACAAGATGTCTTGATCACCATCATTGTCCATATCAAAAGTTCCCACGGATTGCCAGAGTCCAGCGTAATCTTGTGGCAATTCTTGCGCAGTTAAGACGCCATTATTATTGATGTAAATTTTAGGAGTATCCCATTCACAAGCAACAATCAAATCTTTCAATTTATCTCCATTCACATCAACCCAAATAGCATCTGTCACTTTGGAGTTGAGACTGAATTTTGTATCGACAGTGAACTTTCCTTTTCCGTTGTTGTTTAGGATGGCGGAATTAACTGTGGCGCCGAAATTCCCTGGGTTGGACAGGTTTCCAATGAATATGTCTTCATCTCCATCTTGATCATAATCGTAGGCAACAACTGTGGAGGTATTTAGTGGATTGTATAGAATCTGTTTGTCGGTTCGAGTAAAAGTACCTTTATCATTTATATATAAACGATCAAATTCATGGCTTTTGTTACGTGTTTCATGAACACCAGAAGCAATATAAAGATCCAAATCATCATCATTATCCGCATCAAAAAAGATGGCATCATTGTCTTCAAAAGGAGCATCTTTCTCTAAATCGGTCTGCTTTGATTTTTTAAAGGTCTTTCCGTTGTTTAGAAACAACTCCCCAGCTTTATTGGAAGCACCTCCTATAAACACATCTTCATAGCCATTGTTGTCGATATCTGCAATGGCCATGGCAGGTCCTAGGGTTGAGATTTTATACGGTATTAATCGTTCGTTGTAAAAGTCGTTATACGTGTCCTCCGTATGCGTAAATTCAAGACTATTGCTCGGTGAAAAGAATTTCTTCTGATCCGAGTCTTTTGAGAAATTGAAAGGCTTTGCAGCATCTGAATAGTTAATCTTTAATTCGGAATTGGCTACCGGTTTTTGAACAGTTTGATAGTTCCCATTCGGCCAAATCACCTGAACAGAATCAATAGTACTGAGACTATCCAATCCGAAGTGAACCTTGGTTTCCATGGAAGAAAGAAACCCACGAGACGGATACACTTCCTTTTTCTGTGTTTTCCCATTGGCATGAACCAAAACTTTTGCTCCAATTCCTTTTTTATTTTGATTCCTATAGCTCAGTGATACTGATAGGTGATTTTTATTGGTAATGGTATTCTCGAAAACACTCGCCTTTGCATTGATGTTGTTTGCCACCAAATCGAGATCACCATCTAGGTCTAAATCGACATAAATGGCCCCATTCGATAAGCTAGATTTCTTCTCTATCCAATTACCAGTTTGTTCTGAAAAACGAACCGAGTTTCCTTGAAATATTTGATTGGGCACATCGCCTTTGGGCATCTCATTGATGGATTTGAACAGCCATTTTAACCCTTCTTTTTCACCATAAGTTTTAAAGGTGTTGGATACATATTTTTTAAAGTCAAGGCTATTGGGTCTGCGTAAGATTCCGTTAGAAATAAACAAATCCTGATGACCATCGTTGTCGAAATCTGCGAAGAGTGGTGCCCAACTCCAATCGGTATTGGAAACTCCGTTAAAAAAAGCACTTTCGTAAAAATAGTTGTCGTCAGAATTGATCTGTAACATATTTCTAGAGTACTGGTCGCGGTATCCTAAATTTCTCAAATTGGTTTGCATGTTGAGCATGACGTCATCACCTTCTGTTTCTTTCAAAACACGCTCGTCATTGGGTAACATGTCCAAGGTCATTAAGTCGATATTTCCATCACCATTGATATCGGCAGCATCACTACCCATAGAAAAACGACTGATGGTGGAAAAAGAGGAAGCCAATTGCTCGGTGAAGGTTCCGTCCTGATTGTTGATATAGTAATAATCATCTTCATGGAAGTCATTACAAACATATACATCGTCCCAACCATCATTATTGAAGTCAGCGATGGACGCACTCAATCCGTAGCCATTTACACCGCCAAAGATTCCGGCTTTCTCACTGATGTCTTCAAACTTTCCGTTGTTGTTTTGCATCAACACATCGCCCACTAGTGCAGCTCTTTTGTTGCGCTGTTTGGCAGGACCGTGAGAAAGCGACGTATGTACAGCGTGATTTACAATGTATACGTCGAGGTCATCATCCTTATCGAAGTCAAAGAAATAGGCTTGGGTAGAATAACCCGTAAAATTTAATCCGTATTCGGCGGACTTCTCCGTGAAGGTTCCGTCACCATTATTGATAAACAATTCGTTATGCCCTTTAAAATCTAGCAATTCAGAAACCGCACAGACATAAATATCTAGTAATCCGTCTCCATTGATATCCACCATGGTTGAACCTGTGCTCCAGTCAGAACTTCCTTGAACACCAGCTTTTTCGGTAACGTCTTCAAATTGAAAGTTCCCCTTATTAAGGTAGAGTTTGTTTGGGTTTTGGTTGGAAACAAAGTAGAGATCAGGTCGTCCGTCGTTGTTGATGTCTCCCGCGCTAACGCCTCCACCATTGTAAAAGTAGATGTAGTTAATAATGCTATGGTCTTCGTCTTCGGTCAATTGATTTTGAAAATCAATTCCGGTTTTCCCAGAGTCGAGCTCTGAAAACAAGAAGTCTTTTTTAGAATTATCTGAACATGAAATCAGAAAAAGAACGAAAAAAACTACTACTGAAAACCACCTGCGAAACACCATAAGTAAACCCTGTAAAAATGTATGTTTCAAAGATAAAAATTATTTAATGACCTCGACTTTTTAGAGCTGCGAATCCAGCTTGATTTAGTCTCGAGGAGCCGCTTTTCAGAGTCAACGAATTCACTTTTATGTAAAAAATCGAAGCAATTGACATTTTGGAATTCTTCGAATTTCAAAGAAGTGCAATTTTGGTAGTCTAAAAATGGAGTTTTTGAAGAATTTTTGTTGGTTGAAAATCATTTTGTTGCAAAAAATTCATCCCCAAAAATGGGGAGTCGTTTCACCAAAAATGGTGAGAAAAAAATTTCACCATTTTTGGGGATTGACAAATATGAAGTTGGACTATATTTTGGTCCTCAAATACCTCCTAAAAGGAGTGGGGAAATTGCTAAATCCTAAAATTTAATTTAATTGAGTTGCCTATGGGTATATGTTGACTATACACGGATTTCTTGTTATGAGATAATGTGAAATCCACCAACATTTTTTTGAGCATTTGGTTGGTACTAAACATGAAAAGCTCAACAAATAATTGCTAAAGAAAAATTTTTATGAAAAAGAAACAAAACATATTTATTATGATCATTCTTGTATTGGTCTTCTCTAAATGTTATGATGCTATGTTAGAAGAAGAACAACTGGAATTTTCAACCGCTTCAAAGAAAGAAGTGGAAAATTTTCTCTCGAGAACCAAATTGAAGAGTAGTACAAATTATATTTTGGATGTAAATGTTAATCAGCTAAAGAAAGAAATGATCACCAACAGTGATCAAGAGTTAACGGTTGTTCCTGTTAAGACCAGAGATAGCGCTTATTATAGTCGTCTAGTTTTATTGAAGATTGATGGTGAGGTCAAAGCCAAGATTGCTCATTTTCATTATCATGAAAGTAAAGACAACACCTTTACTGGAGAACTAATTTTTACTAACCTAGAAGGTTCGGTTTATAGTTATGGCTATTATCAGGATGGAATTCTTACTCATATGTTCAAGGAGTCGGACAAACTAGCGAAAACTGATGATAACTATGAATGCAGACAAGTTTGTGGTCATTCTAAGGATAATAAGGATTGCATTTGTAATACTCAAGAATTAAATGGCTTTGAGCTAGTGCCACCGCAGCCTTACATATCTATTACAACAATTTATCCTCAGGATTTAGATGGAGATCCAAATTGCGAGAATGATTGTAATGGTTGGAATCCTGGTCCTGGAACAGGTTCAGGAAATACGAATAACAGTAATGAATCCACGAATTGTGACGAGAATTCAGAACCCTCTACTGATGGGAAAAGCTGTGTCTGCAAAGAAGGTTATACGAAAAACTCCTCCGGAAACTGTGTGAAAAAACCATGCACGGGAAATCCAATTTCAGGAGAAATACGAATTGCACCTCAAAAAGGAAAATCAGGAACATCTGGCGCTCTTTTTGGAAACTCAGATAGCGGTGGTTGCGTGCGTTATGGAGGGTCGGATTGTACCGGAGATAGAAATAAAAAGCACGATGGGATAGACATAGCAAGTAAATATGGAGACCCAATTTATGCTATGTATGACGGATTTATTTATTCTTCCAAACATGATGAAGAAGGTGCCGGCTTTTATACTAGAATTCAAAGTACCATAAATGGTGAAACCGTCCTAATTTCATATTTCCACCTCCAAAAAGAAAATAGGATTCTTCAACAAAGTAGTCCATTAAAATATGTTAAGGCAGGGGAAATTATAGGCTATCAAGGAGATTCAGGAAATCTAAAAGATGCCATTTCTGAAGGCACAGTTGATTCTCATCTTCATCTTGAAGTTAGAAAACATAATGGAGGAAGTGACTGGGGTTACGGCAGCTATGATTTGGTTGATCCAAGAGATTATCTCAAAACAGAGATTGATGAAAAAGGAAATACAGTATTAAACTCAAATTGTAATTAAAATGAAAAAAATAATAGTAATAACACTTTTAGGCTTTTTTGGCGCTATAAATGCACAGATGAAGTCAACAATGATTTCTGAAATTGATTTTCATGAAATAAAAATCAAAGACCAAAGTATCAATACGCTGCAATCAACAAAAGGAGACAAAACTAAACTGTCGAATTTGTTTAATACTTCTCCTTTGGAGTCTAACATTGATCCAGATGGAGAGTTTTTGAATTATGGATTTGATGGGTTTCGAATCGGATTTTCAGGCTTAATTGGAACTATTGAAAAACCCGTAATAAGTAGGTTTATAATAACGAAACCTTCTTGGCAATTAACAATATTAGGGAAGACTGTTTCAATCGGCAGTCATTATTCTGAACTTGGGAATGTTATCGTCAACCGAGACATAAATGGTAAGAGTATACGATATCAATATTGTGATGGTTGTAATAATTTTCTGTCCATTGAATTAGATTCAAATGATCGGATTACAAGGATTGTTTATGTTGAGCAGACATAAATTGTCTTCATATTCATTTTTGCTTAAAAACTCTATTGAATTTTTATGAACTACCTATAAACGATGAAAAAATTAATCTTATTTGCTTTATTGTCTTGTCAGTTCATCCATATCAAAGCACAACAAAATAAGCTGAGCGATCAAGAACTATTTGAAGGAATAAAATTTGAAAATGTTTCTCTCGGTAAAATTATGGATACAAACGGAGATTTAACCTTAATGAAAAACCTTTATGGTGATTCTTTGGTAGTAAAAGTTGATACATCATCTCCATTTTTGGCAAAGTTTATAAGCACCGATAAAATATCATTTGGTTTTGAGGATGAATCAGAATCAGGTAATGATTATAATTTGGCCTTTATTGTTGTCCGAAGTCAGGAAATATCAGTTCAGGTAAAAGACCTTAATGTTCGACTAGGAGATGATAAATCCAAGTTTGCAGATTTATTATTTAATCAAAAGTTCAACGGATATATATTTACTGATAATGATACGGGTACTACATCATTGTCATTTGAATTAGATGACAAAGAAAAGGTGTCATCCATTCGTTTTATTGGCAAATATTAGATTCCTTGATTTTGAACTTTAACCATTAATGTGTTTTTTAAAATAGAAACGGGAAAAAAATCCAAACCTCATATTGGGGTTTGGTTCTAATTAAAAGATAGATAAGAAAAAGAACTTTTTACATAAGAGACCTATGAGAAAAATCTTACTGATTATCCTGGCAATTCTAATCCATCAAACATCAAATGCTCAGCTCAATAAAATAGGAAACAATGAATTTGCTAAAATAAAATTTCAAGGAAAATCTATTTCTGAAATTGCGAAGACTAATGGAGAGAAAAATAAGGTAGATGCCTTATTTGGATCATTCTTTTCTGAGAAGAATTATTCATTGCCGGTTTTAGGTAGAGAATATTGGAATGATGATCTATTTATTAGGTTTGAAAATGATTCCGGTCAAGGGTCAAATTATTCACTAGCCTATGTCAAAGTGAAAAATTCTAATATTGAAGTCGAAGTGAATGGAGTAATCTATAAAATAGGGGACGATATTTCCAAGTTCAATAATTTTAATATGATCCAGTCATTACACAGTAAAATGGTTGCCATTGTGGATGCTAGAACAAGTAGCGCTTCTTTATCATTCAACTTTGATTTGAAAACCAACAAGGCAACTAACATTGAACTCAATTTTTATTGATCAATTAATAAACAACGACGTAAAGCCTAAAATCCAATGAGAATAAGTATCACTTTGATCCTTTTTTTAGCGACCCTAACGGGTTGGTCTCAATCCAGCCAAATCCAGCTAAAAGATTTAACCATTAATGACCTTGCTTTGCTTAGAGAAGATAAGACGACCTTATTGGACCGTTTGGGTTCGCCTTCAAGCATAAAAGATTTCCATGATGAAATGAACGATGAAAATGGTAAGATTTATACCTATGAAGGAGCAAAGTTCTTTGTTCAAAATGATTTGATTGATTCCTTTGAAGTGACAGATCAAAAGTTTGAATTAACCAATCATAAGATTCGTATCGGAGATCATATTTCAACTTTGGCAGATCCGTTTCCGGATAGTTATTTGAACCGGAAGAATTCAGGAGTACAATTAGAAATTACACAGGCAGATCTATATGTTGTGATCTCTTATGAATCCACAGATGGAAAAATCACCAAGTTCGCGATTTATAATTATTGAAACCAGACATTAGGAATACCCCCCATTCCAACTCGACCTAAGTTTTTTTAGGTATGTAAAGGGAAGCCAAACCTCAGAATGAGGTTTGGTTTTTTTTCATTTTTTCTAAAAAATTGATCTTTTTTGAGGTTTTCTAAAAAATCGATTTTTAAATTTCTCTACGAATAAATTAATCAGAAAAATTATTTTCTCTCCTGAATAAGAGGTGTTTAGAAAGAATGCTTCCCCAAAAATGGGGAGTTGCTCAACCAATTTTGGGGAACTGAAAATTTCACCATTTTCGGGTATTGTCAGAACTCTAGAACCCTCTTAACTTGCACTCATCATAATATCCCCCTAATGATAATAAAATTGCTAACTATTTAGGCAATCAGTTAATGTCATAGTTGACAGAAGTACCCCCCAAGAAACTTTCGAATCCCA
>CAYFJL010000038.1:0-16543 GCA_964343335.1 uncultured Polaribacter sp.
GAAGGTCAAGAGATCAAAGCGTTGAAAGAAAAACCGACGTATACTTATTACAGCAATGCCGGAATCTATATTATCGATCAGGAGGCGCTGGATCACATTCCGGTGAATGAATTTTATAATGCGACAGATCTTATTGAGGATCTGATCAAGGAAAACAAAAAAGTGATCAACTTCCCTATCCATTCCTACTGGCTGGATATCGGAAAACATCACGACTTTGAAAAAGCACAACAAGACATCAAACACCTGAAGCTTTAATATGAATCTCGTTGTTATCCCTGCACGTGGAGGATCCAAAGGAGTACCTGGTAAGAACATCAAGTTACTCAATGGTAAGCCTTTAATTCACTATACCATTGAAGCGGCTCGTGCAGTTTTTAGTGATGATGAGATTATCGTAAGTACGGATAGTGAAGAGATCAAGTCTGTTGCAGAACAAACAGGATTAAAAGTACCTTTTCTTCGTCCTGATTATCTTGCGACGGATACTGCCTCAAGCCAAGATGTTTTGTTACACGCTCTTGATCATTTTGAAGCAGAGCAAGGAGTGCCAGAAAATATCATTTTATTACAACCTACCTCGCCATTCAGAAATACACAGCATATAAAAGAAGCATTAAAGGTAAAGTCTGCAGATGCAGAAATGTTGGTTAGTGTATGCGAAACAAAGGCAAACCCCTACTTTGTGTTGAAAGAAGAAGACGAACACGGTTGGTTACAGCCTTCTAAAAAAGGAGATTTCACACGTCGCCAAGATGCTCCAAAAGTATATGAACTCAATGGAGCCATTTATATTATTGTACCAGAGGCATTGCGTTCCAAAAAGATGGGATCCTTTAGCAAGGTTCAAAAATATGTCATGGACGAACGATCTTCTCATGATATTGATACGATGTTGGATTGGGAAGTGGCTAAACAAATTATATTATTCACAGATGAAGGTACTTTATAAGTTTGGAATGTTTTTAATCAAAAGAGTGGATCGAGTTAAACGCTCAATAATGAAGGGATATTATTGTTCGCGTTATAACATAGACCATTCGGTGAGTATTAAATCAAGTACAAAGATTTTTGGAGAAGGAATGATTGAAATCAAGAAAGGTACGTACTTCGGAGCAAATACATATGTTGTATCTAATCCTGCCAAAGCAAAAATATCTATTGGTGAAAATTGTATGATTTCGCATGATGTCCATATTCGCACCAGTCAATACGAAATCGGAACTATACATCTTCCTAAAAAGAAAAAAAGAACTATACATGACAACATAACAATAGGCGACAATGTATGGATAGGTAAAGGGGTCTACATTAAGGGAGGTATCATAATCGGTGATAACGTAACAATAGGTGCCAACAGCGTTGTGACAAAAAACATCCAGAAAGACAAAGTAGTAGGAGGAATTCCTGCTAGGATTATTTCGGAAAGGACGATAGTAAATTGAAAAAGTTTATAAAAAGACATAAAGACCTGAGTATATTCACTCTGTCAAGCTTTAGCTATACTGGATTCCAAATGGTCTTTGGGCTTGTTATCCTTAAGTGGATTTCACCAGAAAATATGGGTCTTTGGAATGGTGTAACTATTGCGACACCTTATATAGGTTTGCTTCAATTGGGAGTTTTTTTAGCATTAAATAGGGAGTTGCCTTATTTGATTGGTAAAAAGAAAAAAGAAGAAGCTATTGAAAATGTCCAAACAGTAGCTTTTTATTCTAACTTGGTAAGTTTAATAATTCTTATTATAACAAGCGGGTTTTATCTTTTTTACTATTTCAGTAGTGAAAACGACCTATATCTTTTTACAATAATATGTTTTGGTATTAGTGTTGCCTTAAAAGCGAAACAAAATTATTTGGTTGTGACTTTTCGGTCTCATGAAGATTTTAAAAAGTTAGGCTATATTTACTTTGGTAACATTCCTGTTTTTGCATTTGCTATTATTTTGGTTATAATGTATGGATATAACGGGTTTCTTGCAGGTCAGATTCTGATCCCACTTATTTTAACTGCCTCTTTATATTTCAAAAGACCATATAAAGTCCGTTCAACATTCTTTAAGAAAAGATTTGCGAAATTACTTAAAACGGGGATTCCATTTTTTGTAATTAATTACTTCCATGGACTCTCGCCATCATTTAAAAAAATTGCTTTATTGAGTTACTTGGGATCAAATGCACTGGGACTGTTTTCCCCGGGCTTGGCAATCCTTGCTGCTGGACGATTTCTACCCAAAATTATAGGTTCCTTTGTCTATCCAAAAATGTCTAAAAAGTATGGTGAAACAGATTCTAAGAAGTCCATATGGAGAATGAACCTAAAAAGCGCAATAGTAGCTATGTTTTTGGCAATACCACCTGCTGTTTTGTTGTATTTTTCCCTTCCTTGGTTGTTCGATACTTTTTTTCCGAAATATTCAGAAGCTCTCGATGCTAGTTCGATTGTTTTGATCTCAACTGTTATAGCTATTCCACAGATGATGTATAACGGGCTAAATAGTGTCAAGTCATATAAATCAATGATACTAACCGTCATCTTAAGACTTTTAATCTATTGGTTTGTAATGATTGGCGTATATCATCAAATCGGAGGAATTATCGGACTAGCCTGGGGGATCGTAGCCAGTGATTTGATTTACACTATCTCAGTAATGGTTGTGACTTATTATACTCTTAAATTAAAACAATGAGTACGAATAAATAAAACACGTTCTTTTTACTCGTAACTCCTTCACAAGCAATTAATGCCTTAAAGTTTTTTCATGTTTTCAAGAAAATTATTGGATTCAAAAGTTTAGGAGTCATCCTTTCGACCTATTTACTCTATTTATCTAATTCCAATCTTTTATTCATTGTTTCTTTAGGGGCGTTAATTGGAGAACTCTCAGCAACAGGTACCTACATACTGTACCTAAATAAACTTACAAAGCATTCGATATGAATTTAGACTTTTACTGTATTGGATCTTCTAAATGTGGAACAAGTACTCTTCATGATATTCTAAAACAACACCCTCAGATTAGTCTCCCTTCGGTTAAAGAAACTAAGTTTCTATCACTTAATTATCAAAAAGGTTTAGATTGGTACTATAAAGAATATTTTAAACCCTCATCAGTAGATACTAAAATGGGGGAGATATATCCCTGTCTAGGTTTAAAAGAAGCTCCTTCCAGATTACTGGAATCTTATGGAGAGAATCTCAAACTATTTGCTATATTGAGAGACCCAGTAACTCGCTTACATTCAAATTATTTAGGGCAAAGAAGAATAGGCAAGATCAATACAGATTTTGAAACGGCATTAATAGAACACCCCATACTAATTGAAAACAGCCTATACTTCAAGAATTTAAGTCGGTTCCTGGAAAAGTTCCCAAAGGGAAACCTGAAGGTTTACTTATTTGAAAGAGATTTTATTTCAAATAAGTCTGCGATGCTTGATGACCTATGCGATTTTTTGTCAATCGAGAAGTATTCTTTTGATCTGAATATCACCAGTAACAGTAATTGGAAGCCGAAAAGTAAATTGATCCATAAAATCATATACAAACGTCCCAAGTTTTTGAGTTCGATCTTGAATATATTAATACCTTCAAAACAACTTAGACAAAAACTCAGAGTGTCTGCTACCAAAATGAATGCAGCACCTGCAGAAAAAGAAAACCTTGAAGACTTAACAAAAAAAAAGATATTCAACAGCTATTTCCGAGAGGATATAAAAAAATTGGAGCAATTTCTCGGTTTGGATTTATCCATGTGGTATAAACATTACGACATCAAATGACATCTAAGGAGAATCTATTTTTAATCATTACTCCAAGTCAATTAATGAATGCATTTGAGTTTATTCATTATAAGCAACTGAATCCAACTGAATGTAAATTTCTCTTGAGTTCTACAAAAGTGAGTTTTGAAGAACAATGTATTTGCATGCTCAATCGATTTGGGTTTAATCATTTCAAATCACTTTCCCCGAGAAAAAATTCATGGTTAAGACGTTTACCTCTATCTAGAATGCCTTTTAAGGTGCTTTATTTGATTAAAGCAAAAAGAAACCTAAATAAGATCATTGAGAACAAAGAATACAACTTTACCGTTGTAGGTAATTACTCTAATTTCGTTGCTCAATATTTAATCCAAAAAAACAATAACAATATAGTTGTTCTCGATGATGGGTCGGGATCAGCCACAAGAACTCTAAAACGTAAAAAAGAACAGAAAACAAATAAACCGTTTTTTGAATTCAATAGAAAAAGAAAACTACTATGGCTTGTAAAAATAGTAATGGGATTCGATAAAAATTTTAAGATTCCTCAGAACCTTTGTTTCTTCACCAATTATTCATTCAAAACAGTGGGGGGTGACTTCACTATAAAAAATGAATACAACTTTATTAAATCTAAACTCTCAGAAAAGCCCATGGATCCAAATTTGGCTTTTTTAATAGGATCACCACTTTCAGAGGCTGGTTACATTGACTTAGAAATTGAAATATCCTATATCAAGAGAATCATTAATCATATATCTGAGAAATTCACCTTTCAGTATATTCCTCACCGACTTGATTCTAAGAGTAAACTGGAGAAAATAGATAAATTACTTCCAATAAAAAGGTTTGATTTGCCCATAGAGATTTCGCTCGTACTTGAAAATAAAATTCCAGGAAAATTTTTTGGATTTTTCACAAGTGCACTCCCGAATTTGTCTGATATACTTGAAGTCGATTATGATATAATTAGCTTTGAGATTGACCATTACAATAATTCAGTTCTTGAAAATAGAGCTCAAACGGTCTATTCCGATTTCAGAGAGAATTTTTCGAATATAAAGGTTACCCCAATTTAGAATTAGTTTGATAAATAAAAACTCCATAGTTTATTTAACTCTATTACTACTTTTGGCTTTGCCTTTGTTTGATACGCTTTTCCCTGCAAAGGTTGAAGGGGTTTCAAGATCAGCCCCCGTTCTGGTTAAACTATCCTTGGTCGGTGCGTTATTCCTGTATTTTGTTCGAAATGTTAAACTGTGGTGGTTTAGAGACCCAATCGGTCAAATCATAACATTGTTTATTATTGTTCACCTGAGTTACTTGTTTGTAAGTAGTGATGAGTACTTTACAGATTTATATAAACTTTCAAAGACCCTCGTTTGGTATTTCGGGTACTTCTTTTTTTTGGATTTTAGTTATAAATCAAGAATCGATGAAAAATGGATAAAAAATTTCTTTTTGATTGTCATTATTTTAATCTCGATCATGGTAATTATACAAGTAACGGACGATCAATTGTTCAAGTCTCATAAAGATTATGGCGCATCGAATCAAGCATATTATTTATTGTTCATAATGCCATTCCTCTTCGTTTTTCGTGAGGTCAAGTATCGTATCTTACTTTTTAGTCTTATTGCTATATGTGTGACTATATCTATGAAACGAGGAACAATGCTATTGTTTGCAATCATGATTCTATACATGATCTTTTTTGGTAATTTGAAAGAAATCGTTAGTAAGCGCTTCTCTATTATTTTTAAAGCTTCTGTGATTATCATACTCATGATTGTCGTTCAACAATTCGTCCTCTCTAATCTTGGGATCTATGAAGAAAAATTCTCAGATATAAACGAATTAAATGAGGGTAATATTTATGCAGTGGGTTCAGGGAGAGGTGCATTGTATTTGCTTCCATTAGAAAGATGGGTTGAGTCGAATGCATTTCACTTCATATTTGGGTATGGCTTTAATGCCACACCAGATTTTTATCCAACAACAGGTATCTTGAATAAAGGTTTTTACGCTCATAGCGATGTAGTCATGATTATTCATGATTATGGATTAATAGGTTTGGTTCTTTTATTTACCCTATTTAAAAGATTATACAATAATTCCATGAGATCAGTATTGCCCATACATAGGGTCCCCCTCTTTCTTTTATTTATTGCTATTACAGTTAAATCTTTTGTTTCTGGTTTTATATTGTATGATTATAGTGTATTTGGTTTTGCTTTAGTAGGCTATATAGTGGGAAGTCAATATCAAATAGAGGAATCTAATTTAAATGCACTCAATGCGGGTTAAAGTATATAATAATCTAGGAGACCCTGAATTGATAACAGCCTGGACAGATGCTCAGAACGCATATCCAACGTTTCCAATGATGCAGATTGAATGGATAACTCCCTGGTGGTCTAGAAACTCAACTAATCGTAATCTAAATGTCTATGTATTATATGATGGCGAAGACCAAGCTTCATGTGTCGCTCCGTTCTGTGTTCAGAAAGAATTTGGCATTAAGGTATTAAGGAGTATCCCTATTCATTTTGGTGATTTTTATCATTTTATTTCAAAAGATGATGAATCGGAACATTTCATGATCGAATATTTGAAAAAAGATATATCAGCATCTGTTGTGCACATATTCAATTGCAACAATCAATCAACTACCTTCAAGAGTTTAGTCGCGAATAACTTTCAATCCAGAGAAATAGTCAAAATTTTGGCTCCAAATTTTGAAGGTTTAGAATTCAATGATTTTTTACTTGAAATATCAAAAAACTCTAGGGGTCAATTCAGAAAAAAAAGGAATCGTTTGATTAAAAAGGGAAGCCTTAAATTAAAAGAAATACGGAAATTTGAGGACTATATGACATTTTTCCCTGAAACGAAAAGACTATATAATATTCGGTGGAAAGAGGATAAGAGGCCTCTTCTTTCAGACGAATATTATACTATGAGAAACACCTCATTAGAAAAGTTATTTGATCAGGGCAAAGCTGTTTTATTTTTAGTTCAATGGGAAGGTAAAACAGTGGCTTTTAGACTAGGGTTCTTAGATGAAAACTGTTTTTATGATTGGAAAACTGCTCATGACCCTGAATTCGATTATTACTCTCCAGGGTTCTTAAGTGTCGGTTTGATTATCGAGAGATTAATAGAAAAAGGGTATAGTCGATTTAATTTCATGACTGGTAATTATCAATACAAACGTTCCTGGAGCAATTTAGATGAGGAGAACTACAATGCTGAATTCTTTAAGGCAAATAATGCTATTGGTAAAATGTATGTTAATTATCGTTTAAATTGGCGAGAAAAAATCAAAGCTGTGGCCACAAAATTAAAATTGAGGTGATAAAATCACTCAAAAACACATACAAACAGTTTGGAGCTAGTTATTTAGCTAAAAAACTATTAACAAAAATAATTACTCCCGTATATAAGTCTACTTCCTTCTATGTCTTATCAGTTCAAGAAAGACCAGCATTCTCCGAGAACAAACATATAATAGTTTATGACGCTACAACCATTGAAAAACTTGAGAAATCTAATATAGAGCTGCCAACAGCATTGGATCGTCAAATAAACAATTTCATAGTAAAAAGCCGAGTTATTTTATACATTTTAGATGACCAGGTTGCTGGTTGGGGATTTGTTCAAGAGTCGGGAATTTCTGATTATGCTCAGTACAAATTCAGAGTACCAAGTCAAACTGAATTATTGAAAAATTTATATGTACTCCCAGAATTTCGAGGAAAATCCATTGGTAAGTACATCAATGAACATCGAATCAAGACAGTTCCAAAAGGAAAAATTCCCATTGTATTTGTAATGACAGAGAACAAATACGCAATCAGGAATTTAGAAATGTTTGGCTTCAAAAAGCAAGTTAAAGTCGTTGACAAATTATGGTTTAGAAATAAACACAAACGCAACATCACCTTATTGAGCGATCATTCTTCTGCGGAGATAATCGAATCAGGATTTTTATAGTATGGAGCAAGTTAAACTTATTATTACCGGAGATCTCTATCCGACAGGAAATTGCGGCCAATTCTTAATTCAGGGGGAGGAAAAAATGGTTTTTAATGATATTCTGCCTGAGTTCGATGCTGCTGATTATATTGTATCCAACCTTGAAACACCCCTAACAGATATAAACTCCCCTATTGATAAAGATGGTGCCAATCTAAAAGCTTCTCCCGCTACACTGAAAGGATTAAAAAATGCCGGTATCAAGGCTTTTAACCTTTCCAATAATCACATTATGGATCAGGGAAGAGCAGGAATACAGTCTACGCTACAAGCGCTGGATGATTTCGGTATAGCTTCTTTCGGAGCAGGGACAAATCTAAATGCGGCTAAAGAACCCCTTACCTTTGAAATCAAAGGTATTAAAGTAGGTATATTAGGTTTTGCTGAACATGAGTTTAGCATTGCTAGCGAAAATCAATCTGGCGCAGCTCCACTTATGATTCCTGATAATATTAGGTCCATTCAGACTGTAAAGTCTAAAGTTGATCATTTGATCATTCTTTATCATGGAGGAAAGGAACATTATCCCTACCCTACTCCAAACCAACAGAATATCTCTCGTTTTTTTATTGAACAAGGTGCAGATGCTGTTATCGCTCAACATTCGCATATTGCAGGTGCCTATGAAGAATATCATGGAAAACTAATTCTATATGGACAAGGGAATTTCTTGTTTGAAAAACAAGCGAGAAACTATGAAACATGGATGGAAGGTTTGCTAGTAAAATTTGCAATATCGAAAGAGACCATGGAATACAAATTTATTCCAGTCAAACAGTCAGACTCATTCATCGGTGTCAAAAAAATGGATGATAAGGAAAGTGTTGAATTACTGTCTCGAATAAAAAATTACGCTGATAAGGTTATTTCCCCTTCATTCGTTGCACAAGAATGGGCTAAATTATGCGAAAAGGAACGTTTACTTTATCAAAGTCGATTGGCAGGCCATAACAAATACTTCCGGTTTTTGAATAGGAAAATAGGGTTCGCAAGTTGGTTTTATCCCAAATGGAAAAAGAACATGATCAGGAATGTCATAGAATGTGAAACACATCGCGAAGGATTAGAAATGCTATGGAAAATAGATGATGCCAAAAATCAATAAAAGAAATCTTCAGTCTGTCCTTGCGAGGGGGAAAATGTTCACACATGCATATAGAACAAATAAGAAGATTGTCGTGATAGAAAGTGATGATTGGGGAGGCATAAGAACATCAAATAGAGCTGCATACGACGAATTAGCAAATAAAGATTATCAATTATCTCGATCAGCCTACAGTCTAGATTGCTTAGAATCTAATGAAGATCTTGAAGCGCTATTCCATTGCCTCGAAAGATTCCAATTTAACAATGGACAACATCCAAAAATAACAGGGAATGTGATCTTAGGGAACCCTGATTTCAAAGCTATTCGAGCATCCAATTTTGAAGATTATAGTTATGAATCCGTTGACCGAACATTACAACATTATCCAAAAAGTTCAGCTATTCTCTCACTATGGAAAGATGGAAAGAACAAAAACGTATTTACACCTCAACTCCATGGAAGAGAACACATTAAGTATTGGGAATGGATGAAGGACTTAAAAAATGGGAGTCCGGAGGCAAAATTCACTTTTGATCTCGGCATGTGCGGTGTTCCTCTAAAAGTATCCAAGGAGAATCAAAGTTACTTTAAACCACTTTATACTTGCAATTCAGAGTTAACTAAAAATCAAGTGAAACTCGATTCTCTAATTCATCAGGGAGGGGAATTATTCGAGCAATTTCTGGGATACACTTCAAGATCTACCGTTGCACCTAATGTGGCATGGACAGATACTTGTGAATATCTCTGGAAGCAACAAGGAATTCAGTTCATTCAAGGAGGGTTTCTACAGGAAATGCATTGTTATGGAAAAGTGAAATACAGGATTCATTATACGGGTGAAAAGAATAAACTTCAACAAATATACCTCGTCCGAAACTGTACTTTTGAACCTGTAAAATCTGAAGACCCAGAATACTGGAAATCGACTTTTGCAAGTATCGAACGTGCGTTTAAAGCAAAAACTCCAGCAATTATATCATCACATCGAGTAAATTACGTGGGAAGTATTAAGGAGTCGAATAGGGATTGGGGATTAACTCAGTTGAGCCTTTTACTCAGAGCCATCCAAAGTAAGTACCCAGACACTATATTTATGAGTTCTGATGAACTTGGTTTAAACATACTGAAATAATTGTTCATGAAACCCACTGTTGTAATTCTTTTAGACTACCAGAATAAATTCACTTCGAAATGGGCTGCCAAGCCCTACAAAAGTGGTATGGATGTGTCCGTTTTGAAAAAACAGTTTAAGGACAATGGATTTAACGTGGATATCAAGAACCTTGCGAGTATAGATCTTCAAAACGAAGATGTTGAAAATAAATATTACCTCTATCCATCTTCAGAAGACGTATTTCTACAATATAAATCATTTATTGAGGATGTGATTTATGGTTTAGAATTAAAGAATGCGGTGATTTTACCGTCATTCAAATTACTGAGAGCCCATCATAACAAGGTATTCATGGAAATATTGAGGTCCATTTCCGGGATTCCTGAAATCAATACGATGAAGGCTGAACTATTCGGTACATACGAAGAGTTTCTTGCTAAAAAAGAAATGGTCGAATACCCCTGTGTTATAAAAGATGCAGAAGGTGCCTCAA
Organism: uncultured Polaribacter sp.; assembly: GCA_964343335.1. Taxonomy (GTDB): domain Bacteria; phylum Bacteroidota; class Bacteroidia; order Flavobacteriales; family Flavobacteriaceae; genus Polaribacter. Next base: position 10,500 of record CAYFJL010000038.1, read on the forward strand.
GTCTAGGGGTTCAAAAAGCGAATAATGAAAATGAAGCTATTCAAATCATAAAAAAAATTAGTCGATCAAGAAATTGGCGCTTCGAACTATGGGACTATGGGAGAAAGTTCAAACATGACGGATATAAACCAGAGTCTAAACATAGACGCAAGTTTATTATTCAGAAAATGTTACCTAATCTCGATAAAGATTGGAAGATACTGATCTTTGGTGATAAGTATTACATTCTTGAGCGTTCAGCGAAAAAAAATGATTTTAGAGCAAGTGGTAGTGGAAAAATAGCTTATCCTGAATCAATCCCTGAAGGTATTTTGGATTTTGCAGAAACTGTATTTGATTTCTTTGATGTTCCTTTCTTTGCAATGGATATTGGAAAAAGCAATGGCAACTTCGTATTAATCGAATTTCAAGGAGTCTATTTTGGAACACATACATTAGACACCTCTCCTTATTATTTCGTAAAAAATGGAAACGACTGGGAACGAATTAACGGAGAGTCTATAGTTGAGATTGAATATGCGCGTTCAGTAATAGATTTTATCAATAAAAAACAAGACTTAGTTGGGTCGTAAAACAATACTTCTTGTTCCCCACCCTAGTCTTCCAGGAGGTGTTGGGAATTACTATTCAGTAGCAAAGCCCTACTTTTCTGAAAAGTATAAATATATCTACTTCAACTCTCGCTACGAGAATGGTTTAAAAAAGAAACTCATAAATCCATTGATCATAATCTCAATATGCTTGAGACTAATTTTTAATCGGCCGCACAATTTAATCGTGAACCCCTCATTAAAGAATTTAGCCCTGAAGCGTGATGGTATATTTGTTTTAGTTGCAAACCTGTTAAGGATTCGAACTAACGTCTTTTGGAGAGGCTGGAACCCTGAAAATGAATATCTTTTAAAAAATGGTATCAATAGTTTCTTTTTTCATAATGCATTTCTAAAGGTTAACAAACACTTGGTGCTGAATAGCCACGTCAAGGAAAGCTTGATAAATGCTGGTGTTAAAACTGAAAATATCATTGATCAATCAACATTAGTAGATGATTCTTTTTTTGAAAGCAAAAAGAAAATTAAAAACACGAATAAACCTGTTATTTTATTTTTAACAAGAGTTGAAAAGTATAAGGGTATATTTGAAGCGTTAGAAATGATCCAGCGTTTACCCTCTTATCAGTTTGAATTTCACATCGCAGGTAATGGCTCAGCGTTACAAAACGTTAATGAGTACGTTAAGAATAATAACCTATCCAACGTTCGATTTTTAGGTTATCTGAAAGGACAAGAAAAGATTGATACATTCAAAAACGCTGACATCTATTTGTTCCCCTCATACAGTGAGGGAATGCCCAACAGCGTTCTCGAAGCAATGGGTGCTGGGCTACCTGTTGTTTGCACACGGGTTGGTGCATTAGGTGACTTTTTTATAGATGAGAAAATGGGGTTTTCAAATGAATTACCCATCGATATTGATATTTTTTCCGATCAACTAGAAAAACTTCTTACAGATAAGGAATTACGTCAAAAAATAGGCAAATTCAATAAAGCCTATGCCGAGAAGAACTTTAAGGCCTCAAGTGTCATAAATAAGCTTGAAAAAGAACTTTCATTATAAATGGATAAGATTTTTATACTAGGCACAAGCAGAACTGGATCAAAATTCTATATGCAATTTCTGAATTCTCACCCAGATATATACATCTGTCCTGAAATGATATTTAGACATCCGGTCAAGAAGGATTTTCATGGATTCATTGAAAACGAACTGAAAAATAAAAATAATGCTGATGAATTAGCCTCAAAGATTTTTGAATTCAAAGAACGGTTGCCATTTACACGTACGATCGAATCAATCGGTAGACAAAAGATCAAGAATAAAATCAATAACTTAAAAAAACTTTCACCAGAAGTAATATTCGAGTCAATACTAGATTTAGCCTCAGAAGAAAAAGGTAAAAGTATTAGTGGAGCTAAGTTTCCAGTTCATCCAAAGTACTCGGATTATTTAATGAAAAACTATGGTAAAAGCAAAGTATTATTTCTAACTAGAGACCCTCGGGCGATATTCATTTCGGACTTCAAGAAAAAGGAGCGAGAATCAAAAGGAAAGTATTACCGATTCCCCGTTAAAGGAATCCTCCTAAGAAAATTGATCCTTTTATACGCTAGCAGAGAATGGAAACGCAGCTTAAAAAACTATGAGTTGTGCAATAACAAATATGGTAACGAGCGAATAAAATTATTCTTTTACGAAAACATTATACAGCAAAAAGAAAAATTGATTCAGCAAATCTCAGGTTTCATTCACCAACCTGAAGATCTTTTCGATCTTAGTGAAATAGAAATAGCCGACTCAAGTTATGAAAAAGGAGTCTCAATAGATCGCTGGGAGAATGAGATCACTAATTTTGAAATCTTATTGATAAAGCTTTTAGCGGGTAGAAAAATGAAGAAGTATGGATATCGCTAAATCTTTTCTTTCACTGAAAAATTACTGCGAAAAAGAAAACTACGCAGGTTGGGATCCGTATGATGGATTAAATTCCAAATTCTTTCAGGCACTCCCTTTAAAAAAATGGGACGTCGCTCGATTAGTTTGGATTCAGGGATTTAAGCGCAGTCCGATCAATTTTCGTCCTTTGTTTCGCGTACCTAAATCACACAACAACATGGGACTCGGGCTTTTCCTATCTGGATATTACAACCTTTATAGAATGGCCGAAGCAGGTGATGAACGATTTGGTTCCACATCAACGATCAAAAACCAAATTGAACACATTGCGAACCTCATTTTGAACTATCGAAGTGAGGGATACTCAGGAAGCTGCTGGGGATATAATTTCGATTGGCAAGCTCGGAGGTTATTTCTTTTTCCAGCGGGAACACCTAACGTTGTAGTTACAGCTTTCTGTGCTGAAGCATTATTTTCTGCGTATGAAATTACAAAAGACGAAAAACTGCTAAAAACTGCTTTATCCGCAAGTGATTTTGTGATTAAAGATCTGAACCGAACTGATGTTGAGGGTGGTTTCTTGTTCTCCTACAGTCCTCGGAAGGGAAATAATACTGTCTACAACGCAAGTTTACTGGGAGCAAAAATCCTTTTAAAGAATTATGAATATACTCAAGAAAAAGAAAAATTAGAGTTAGCTAAGAAAGCGATAAAGGCAGCTGTATGTGGTCAGCAACAAGATGGTTCCTGGATATATGGCTTACTACCGGTGCAAAACTGGATCGACAGTTTTCATACAGGGTTTAATTTGAACGCACTTCAATGCTATCTTGAAATAACTGAAGATAGTGCAGTAAAAAAAAATATAGCAAAAGGACTGACTTTCTACCTGAACAATTTCTTTCTAAAAGATGGCACTCCAAAGTATTACCATAACAAGACCTATCCTATTGATATTCACTGCCCGGGTCAATTATTAGTTACATTGGAGAAACTACATGTATTTGAAGAAAATAAAGAGCTGGCTACAAAAGTTTTAAATTGGACGATTAAAAACATGCAAGACAAAAAGGGATATTTCTATTATCAACTGAAAAAAGGTTGGAGTTCCAAAATCCCTTATATGCGATGGAGTAATGCGTTTATGTTCAATGCAATGAGTTCATATCTCAAAGAAACAGATGGAAAGTAAATTAGCCAACGGTGTGAAATGTTATGCTCCGTCTTCTAGAGAGGAGTTAATCCAATATGCATTTCACAAAAAATGTATTCTGGTGGCAGTAAATGCAGAGAAAATCTTACACGCTACTGATAAGTCAAGAGAGATCATCAATAGAAACGTTGGGTATCCTGATGGTATCGGAGCTGTTTGGGCTTTAAAAAAGAAAGGCGCCCAAATAAATGAAAAAATTCCTGGATGTGAATTGTGGCTGGATATTGTTAAAAAGCATTATAAAGACAAATCATTTTATCTGATTGGCGGAAAAGAAGAAGTTATTCAAGAAACAACAGAAAAACTCAGATCAGAATATCCAGATATAAACATCGTCGGGGTTCGAAATGGTTATCTCAAAAACGAAAAAGAGAAAGAATCAATCATCGAGGATATCAAAAGAAAAAAGCCTGATGTCGTTTTCGTTGCAATGGGCTCACCTAAACAGGAATTGCTAATGGAAGAAATGCAAAAAGTTCATCCTGCCGTTTACCAGGGTTTGGGCGGAAGTTTTGACGTTTATACTGGAAATGTAAAGCGCGCTCCCTCATGGTGGGTAAAGAATAATTTAGAATGGGCTTATCGTTTGGTAAAACAACCCTCACGCATTAAAAGACAAATACATTTAATCAGATATATACTAAAATTAAAACTTGGTAAACTATAATCCACAAATTAATCCTGATCACAGAAAACTGATAACTTCAGTGAGACAGTCTCGGTACTCCGAGACGTCTTCGAACTAATCCCGAGAGTGAAACGAATCGGGATAAAAACTAATTACCAAAAAAAATGAAAAAAATAACCCTCATAGCCGGCGCTCGTCCCAACTTCATGAAGATCGCTCCAATCATCCATGCGATCCATAAAGCGCAAGACAAAGGTATCGAACTCGATTACCGTCTGATTCATACCGGTCAACATTACGACAAGAAAATGTCAGGCGATTTCTTCGATCAATTAGAAATTCCAACACCTGATAATAACCTGGAAAGTGGAAGTGGAACACAAGCTGAGCAAACGGCCAATATCATGGTGCGTTTTGAAAAAGAACTGATAGAAAATCCTACAGATCTTGTTCTTGTGGTGGGTGATGTGACCTCTACAATGGCTTGTGCGATCACCGCTCAAAAACTACATATTCCTGTAGCTCATGTGGAAGGGGGAATTCGTTCCCACGACTGGACAATGCCTGAGGAAATCAATCGCCTGGTTACCGATGCGATCACGAATTATTTCTTTACAACCTCTGAATTGGCTAATGAGAACTTACGAAAAAGTGGCGTTGATGACAATAGAATTCATTACGTTGGAAATACCATGATCGATACGTTGTTAATGCAACGACCTCGTTTCCAACAACCCGAGGTATGGAATGAAATTGGATTAAAAGAAGATAATTACATAGTGATGACGTTGCACCGTCCTGCCAATGTTGATGAAGAAGAAAAACTTAAAGAGCTCATGGATCAAATTATTGCGCACTCGCATGAATTGCCACTCGTTTTCCCTGTGCATCCACGCACGGCAAAGATCCTCAAGAACCTTGGAATCAAGCACGAACGACTTCATATGATCGAGCCCCTCTCCTACCTGGAGTTCAATTATTTGGTAGAACGATCCAAAGCCGTTGTAACGGATTCAGGTGGAATCACGGAAGAAACCACGGTAATGGGAATTCCTTGCATGACCCTTCGTGACAATACCGAACGTCCAGAAACGATTACAGAAGGGACCAACGAACTGATTGGAACAGATCCAAAAGCCATTAAACCAGCCATGGGAAAACTATTCGCTGGAAACTGGAAAACGGGAAGGACTCCTCATTTATGGGATGGTAAGACTGCCCAACGTATAGTCGACATCATTCAAGATCTTTAAAATTTTCACAGAGCGCTCTGAGCTTCTTTGGTAAGTTCAGTACACAGAGCATGAGTTACGTAAAGATTACACAGAGATCATTGAGAAATTAATTGTAATTGAGATCACAGAGTGTGAACTACTTTAAGGATTTGGCAAACATAATTAACAAATTCCTAATTCAATAATTCCTAATTAATTAACTCATAATTGACCAATTCACAATTCTCCACGCCCTACATGCTCCGTGATCTCACTTCACGTCATACCGAAAAAACTCCATGTCCTCTGTGAAAACATCAACCTTCTACCGGTAAAAACAATGTAATTAGGTTTGTAAAAATATTACACAGAGCACTCAGAGTACAATTAATTCATTGAGAGCACAGAGCACGAACTACTATAAGTATTTGGTGAGATTAATTAACAAATTCATAATTCAGCAACTCCTAATTGAATAATTCATAATTGACCAATTCACAATTCTCCACGCCCTACATGCTCCGTGATCTCACTT
>CAYFJL010000038.1:16643-18777 GCA_964343335.1 uncultured Polaribacter sp.
CACGTCATACCGAAAAAACTCCATGTCCTTTGTGAAAAAAAATCACCGTCTCTATGTGATATTTTATTTGTATTCACTGCCTTTATTAAAAATAATCCTATATTTGTTCATTAATCAATTGAAACAAAGAAAGAAATGACGTCTTTAAAAATATCTTTCACTAAACTGTTTGCGCTTTCATTAGTGCTTGCAATGACTACTTCATTAGCCTTTTCTCAAGACAATAATATGAAGTCGGATTCACCAAAAGCTCACATCTCACCTTACGGAAAAGTAGAAACGAACTGGTATAAGATTGGTTGGTTCGCAGATCTAAATGGTGGTGTTCGCTTGTTAGGTGCTACATCTGGAGCAGCTAATTTGGGAGCTGGGTTTAATGGAAATGCTGGATTAGGCTTTTTCGTAACTGACAAAATAGGAATAAAAGGTAGGATTGACTACAATACCTTCAAGTTCACACCTGGCTTAAACTCCTCTCCTGATGCAAGAGGGAGGATGTTATCTTTATCTTTAGAGGCTACTTCTGATTTACTTCCGTTTACAAGTGGTTCCAAGATTCGTGATTGGAGAATAGAACTTCATGGTGGATTTGGATTTTCGACGTTTAAAAACACAGATTTTGTTGAATATAGAGAATCTATCAACTATGAATTTGATGATCCTTTATTCAAAGCTCGAGAAGATATGGGTCATATGATTATTGGTATTACACCTCAGTATCACATTAATGGTAGATGGTCTGTACAATTTGATTTCAGCTCTTTTTTCTATTTCAATCAAGACTTTACATTTGACAGATATAACGTTGAAAAGCTGAATGGTGTAGGTTCTATGATATCTACTTCATTAGGTGTTGTATTTAGACCTTAATTGATGATAAAATATATTAAAAAAGGGGGCAATTAATTGCCCCCTTTTTTAATATATCATTTTTCGCTTTTACAAAATTACTTAGGTGTACTAAGTAAATACGCTTATTTATTGTCTTTAAAGCCACAATAACCAACTATTAATCTATTTTTTCCGTTGATCCAGATAAATTAAAAGCTAAGTATATGAATAAGCAATTTAAACCAGTGATTCTTTTTTTCATTTCAACTATATTTTCAATTTCACTAGCAAATGCACAATACATCAAACCAGAGTACAAAGCCAATGAAGTATCTCCTCATGGTTCAATTGAAACGAGCTGGTATAACTTATATTGGTTTTATGATGTGAATGTCGGTACACGTTTATTAGGGTCAACATCTAATTTTACGGATCTTAGTGCAGGGTTGAATATGAATGCAGGAATTGGTTATATATTTAGTGAAAAATTTGGATTAAAAGGTCGGATTGATCATCATCGCTTCTCTTTTACTCCCGGAATAGAAGGAGCAGCGAATGCCAAAGGAGGAGCCTTTAGCCTTTCCTTCGAAGGATTAACCAATATACTGAGTTATTTTCAATCAAATCGATTTAGTAACTTCCGACTTAATTTGCATGGTGGAGCAGGACTCACTTCCTATGCGAATAGATCATATAAAGAATTTCGAGATGAACTTGATAAACCATTTGATGATCCAGCAATTGACGGCAACGATGACATGGGACATATCATTCTTGGACTAACCCCTCAATACCACATCAATGGAAGATGTTCTATTCAATTAGATTTTAGCTCTTTCTTTTTAATCAAACAGGATTATACTTTTGATAGATATAACCATGAAAAACAACAAGGAATAGGATATATATCGGCATTATCTTTAGGATTCACTTTTAGACCGTAACTTGTGACTAGTTACTAGTTACTAGTTACTAGTTACTTAATCAAATAAATTAACGTATCTTTGCACCAAAGGCATAAATAAAATGACACCGCTCACAATCCACATAATCAGCTTATTAGTAGGGGCTACGATCTTAGGATTGATCATTATCCCTAAAATTTCTGGTGTGGTAAAGTATAAGCAATTGATGGATAATCCGAACGAACGTTCATCACATGATCTTGCAACGCCTAACCTCGGCGGTATGGCGTTTTACATTGTTCTGATGCTTTCTTTTTACTTCTCTCAACCTTTTGACGAAAGTGATGCGATAATGTCATTGATTCCTGGTCTTACAATCCTATTCATTATTCCATTAA
>CAYFJL010000039.1:0-18744 GCA_964343335.1 uncultured Polaribacter sp.
AGATACTTATCCCCCACAATAAGGACATAGTAAAAAAGCAGACTGAATGAGCTTTGTGGAGTGGTTTTTGACGTTCGTTTATAAGATAAAAACGTTCCCCCTAATTATACAAATAACCATTGTATTGACCCTATTGTTCCTTATTGTAACCATTTGTACTTTAATCACCATTTACATTATCCGAAGAAAATACAATCGTGAGCAGCGAAAATTGCAAGAAAATGCTCCGAAAATTAGAGAGCTTTTTGAGGATGTTTTATTTAACGATAAAAATTACACGGCTGAGGAAATTTTTAATAGATTTGAGGAAATAGTAGGTGAAGTTAACGAGGAAACCTTGGATTTCGGCCTGGATGTATTGGTAGAAATCAAGAACGACGGTGAAGAGGAATCCAACAAGTATGACGAAATCATCGATGCCCTTGGATTGATTGAACATTTGGAAGAAAAATTCGGTTCAAGATCCAATAGTAAAATTATTGATGCCTTCCAGCAGGCTTTTGTTTTAGAACTCAGTAAATTCGATGCTCAGATTCTCCGATATGCCTACAGTAGAAATAAAAAATTAAGGAACGAAGCTCGAAACTCCTACCTGGCGTTGAGCGCGAATGACCCGTATCGATTTTTTAATGAAATTGAAGGGACATTGACAAAGTGGGATGAGATTGAACTCATGCAATATTTAGAGCTTCAAAATGAAAGAGGAAATTTAGAAGGACTGGGGAAGTGGATTAATTATTCAAAGAACAACTCTTTGGTAATTTTTCTGGTAAAAATGGTCGGTCACTTCAAACAACGTGGTATTGATGATATCTTGATTGAAAAACTAGAAGATCAAGATGCACAAGTAAGGGCAGTATCCATCACTACCATTGGTGAATTAAATTTGAATCAAACAGAACAGACTTTGATTGAGCGCTATTATACAGAGCCGGAAATTTGTCAGGTTGCCATTATTAAAACGATTGAAAAGTTTAATACGGGTAAAGCACTAGATTTCTTGAAGCAAGCCTTTGAAGAGTCAAACAACACGGATACAAAGAAAATAATTGCGGAGGCAATTTTGAACTATAGTTATGAAGGTAGAATGGCCTTTCAAAATCTAAAAAACACCCTAAACGGATTTGACCTAACCATTCTCCAACATGTTGAAACGCCCCTAATTAAATACAAATAGATGTTAGAAATATTTACGGTAATTTATGAGTATTTCATATTCTTCTATGCAACTTCACTAATCATAAGTTATATAGTTCTAGCCATCTTTTCCTTTTTAGCAATCAACCGCTATAAAAATTACAACACAGATATTGACGATGAAGAATTACTAAAATCCGACTTAGCTCCGGGTATTTCTGTAATTGCTCCAGCCTATAACGAAGAAAAAACCATCATTGTAAATGTAAAGTCACTACTAACACTTGAGTATCCAATATTTGAGGTAATCATTGTAAATGACGGTAGTAAAGACAAAACCCTCGATTTATTAATTGAGGAATTTGAATTGGTGGAAGTACCATTTGCTTATGTTGAAAAGGTAAAAACAAAACCGTACAAACGAACCTTCAAATCAACCAATCCGAAATACGACATCTTAACGGTGGTGGATAAAGAAAATGGTGGTACCAAGGCTGATGCCTTCAATGCCGGATTGAATGCTTCGGTTTTTCCATATTATCTGAATACCGATGTAGATTGCATCCTTGCTCGTAATACCCTGACCAAAATGATCAAGCCAATTTTGAGTTCTAAGGAAAGGGTAATTGCTGTGGGGGCCACCTTACGAATGTCGAACAACTGTGATATTGAGGAAGGACTAATTAAAAGGGTTCGACCACCAAAAGCATTGATTCCAAGATTCCAAGAATTGGAATACATTCGATCCTACCTCCTAGGAAAAATGGGATGGGAATTGATTAATTCAGTTCCGAATGTATCTGGAGGTCTCGGAATGTTTGATAAGGAAATTGCCATTAAGGCCGGTGGGTATGGTGCCGATTCTCATGCCGAAGACATGGACATGATGACGCGAATGTGTGTACACATGATGAACAACCGTCAGAAATACCGGGTGGGTTATATTCCTCTTTCTTGTTGTTGGACCGAAGGACCACCGAATATCCAAATATTAAACCGACAGCGAACCCGATGGGCCAGTGGACTCTTTCAGATGTTCTACGACCATAGAGCCGTTTTATTTAATCCGAAATACAAAAACTTGGGAATGGTAACATTCCCATACGTGTTTATCTATGAATTCCTTGCGCCAATCATTGAAGCGTTCGGAATTTTGTTTACCATCTTCCTGTTTTTATTCGGATTGATCAACTGGACCTTCGCACCGTTAATCCTTTTTTATTCTTACGCCTTCGCGGTAATGGTATCCTCTATCGTAATAATTTGGGACCAGATGACGTTTAAATATTACAAAACGACACGGGAGGTATTAACCCTTTTTGTCACGGCACTACTTGAACCATTTTTATACCACCCTATGATCATGTTCTTCTCGTTGAAAGGGTACTATAGTTACATTACCTCTCGAGAATTGGCGTGGGGTACGATGACACGACAAGGATTTGATAAAAAAGACGGTGAAAAGAAAGACGATAACAACAATCCAAACGATTCAAATAAGAAAGAAAATAGACCAAACATCTTTCAGAAAAACAAGAAAGATGAAAGTGGTGGGAAATTTGAACCCATAAAAACCTAAACTCCTAAAGATGAAATTAAGTCGCTACATCCCAATTGTAATTGCTACGGTTTTCTTCGCCATAAACACCTATGGACAGGAATATGAGTCTTCGGATGAATATTTTGATGATGCAAAAAGAAACGTTGAGCAACAAAACTTTTCTAACGCCGCTCGTTTGAGTTTAAAGGGGCTAAAGCTAGCACCAAATGATCTGGATTTAAAAATTCTTTTAGGAAAATCATATTTGGAATTGGGCCGATATGATTCGAGTCGTTTTGTTTTGAAACAGGTATACGAAAAGCGAAGAAAAGACATCACCGTACTGAGATACCTCGTAAATGTGGAACAAACTACCAAAAGATATTCAGATGCGATTTGTTATGTAAATGAACTTTTAGAAATAACGCCCTATAGTAGAGGATGGTGGCGTCGTAAAATTGCCATTTACAAAGAAATGGGCAATTACGAAGAGGCAGAAAGAGCACTAAAACGTATTCAACAGATTTATCCTGACGACAAACAACTTCAAGAAGAGTACAATTACATCATGATTGGTGACGGTACGGATGCCACAAAAAACAAAAAATACGACGAAGCCAACCAGATTTACAAAACTGTAATTGATTACAATCCTTCTAACAAGGATGCCTACCTGGGTATCATCAAGAATGAGATGCTCAAGGGAAATAAAGAGGAAGCCTTGATTTTTACCAATCGTGCCTTATTGGAATTACCCGAAGATCGAGGTTTGGTAGAAAAGAAAATCGGCTTGTTAGAAGAAATGGGTAGGTATGACGAGGCTATCAATTACATTCAAACCCTGCCTCCTGTTTTTGACGACATCAAGAAAAACACCATGCCGTATTTAATGCAGGAGTCGGCTCGGTATAATGAGTATAATGATCCGTATACTTTAAATAAGAAGCTGTATGATATGAATGGTAATTCAAATTCATTGAATTACGTGATCAACAATGCCTTAGGTAAAGGTTATTATATTGATGCTGAGTTTCATATCAAGAAAGCATTGAAGCGAAATCCGAATTCCAAGACACTACTTGTTAAGGAAATGGAATTATATCGTGCGACTAAGGATACAGACAAATATGAAAAGTCTGTATTGAACCTACAGGAAAAATTTCCAAACGATACAGATATTAAGTACGCTTACGATGAATTGATGTATGACCGTGGTAAACGCTACATTCAAGAGCAACGCTATGCCGAGGCTTTACCAATTTTTCAAGATCTTACATCTTCTCCAGATTTTACCAAAGGATCGGAGCAACAGATTTTCAGTATCTACCTTTTACAGAATCGTTTTGATGAGGCAACGGAACAAATTGATAAATTAATTCAATTAGATCCTAACAACGCCGATTACCTACTAAAGAAATCGACATTGTATCAAAAAATGGAATTGTATGACGATGCCTTAGAAATCACTAGGAATTTAGAAACGCAATATCCTTTAAACAGAAGGTATCCCGTTATTTATGTTTCTCAAGCAGAAGAATATGCAACCTATTTGATGCGCGAAGGACGCTATAGTCAGGTGTTGCCAGTCGTTGAAGACGGACTTACCAGAGATGAGGATAACAAATTGTTATTGAACCTAGCGATTAATGCCTCTTCGGCCATTCCGAATTATCCAAAAGGTATTCAATACGGTCAACAAGCCTTACGATACTACCCGAACAATAAGAACTTCAAATTGAAATTATCAAACATGTATTCCTTAAACAAGGAATTTGACAATTCAATTGCCATTCTTGATTCTCTAAAGTTGATTTATAAATATGATAGAAAGATTAAGAATGCTCTAGGCGAGGTATTATTTTACAAAGCCAAAGACCAAGAAGACCAAGGTCTTATTGAAGAGGCCTTACAGAATTATGATTCGGCCTACACCCTAAACGCGGAAGATAAAGGTTCTATGATGCGTTTGATCAATCTTCATATAACCGAAAAGCCTTATGAGGAGTCTTTAGAATTCATTAATGAGAAATTACAAAGAACGCCAAATGATAATTTCTTACGTTACAAAAAGGGTGTTGTATTTGAATTATTAAAGCAATACGATTCAGCCTATTATTACCAAAAATATCGTGAATTAGACAATCCATACGAACAATCGCAATGGAATCTTTATTTAGAATCGCTAGGAGCCACTCAATTGAAGAATGAAATTGCTGCCACTTACCTACAAGCAACCTCAGACTCTCTGGCATTTAGCACTTCCTTAGCGAGTATTAACTACCGTCATAAATACGATAAGAAAAATACATTCGGATTTGATTTGAATTGGGCTGCAAGAAGAAATGGTGTTGCCTTGCAACTTGGACCATACTACTCTAGAGTAATTTCACCGACGCTTTATGCTGATGTAGGACTACTGTTTGGTGGACAATTTTTTCCATCCATAAAGTTCTATGGGAATGCTTATAAATCCTTTAAAAACAACTGGGATGGATCTCTAGGTGTAAGTTTAGCTAGAGTTCAAAATAGAGCCAATGCAACTAGTGAAATAACCTATTTTACCATTACTGGAGGAGTCAGTAGAACATGGGAAGATGTTTGGGCAGGAGCTAAGATTTCAATTATGCGGGATGATTTATTTTTCTATAGTAATATAATGGGGGAAGGTAGATTTACTTTGAATCCACGTGGAGATTATTTATCTCTTACCATTTCTGGAGGTAGTGCCCCTTTTGATCAGCAGGTACAATTTCAAGAAAACACCTTCTCTGAATTCATCAATACGATGATTGGTGCAGGATACAAGCATTTCTTATCACCTAAAACGGCGATTCTAATCAACGGTAATTGGTACAACTTTGCGACCAGATTAAATAACTATACAAACCAATACAACTTAGGACTCACCATTATTACCAAGTTTTAAGTAAGTTAATTCCGATTTGATGGGAAAGAAGTTCCTAATATTGTGTCTCTTGGTTGGTTGTTCATTTTCTTGTGCGCAGCAAAAAGTGAGTTTTTATTCCTTGAAATACAAGATTTTTCCGAAGATAAACATCCCAACTAATTCTGATGTATACATGCAAAAAGCTGCATTGGAATTCCAAAAAAACTTCGAAATTCTTACCAATACTCGATTAATAATTGAAGAAAGAACAAGGTTTGATAAAAAAGAAAATGTCCTCGTTTTAAGGGTTAATCCAACGCAATCGAGCGACTTTTGCATAAAAAAAGACAAGTTAAATACCACAATTGTAGCGAGTTCTGTAGAGAACTTACATTTTGGTATCAATGAGTTTTTTATACGATTTACCTCGCTTGATTTCAAACAGAAAAGCAAACAAGTTCGCAATAGTCAGTTGACCTATGATATTGATTTAAACTCAGAAATTAATGAATGTTACAAGGCTGATTTCTCCTACAGAGAACCTTATTATTCAAGAAATTTCAACGCTGACTATTCTAGATGGCACAAAACCAATTACTTAGATTTAAACTGGGGTATTTGGGGACATAACATCCCGAAGATTTTGAAAAAATACCAACTTCCAGAAACTGCCTATGCAGAAGTGAACGGAAGACGTAATAAAAATCAGTTTTGTTTCTCTAGTAATGACTTGTTGAACAACTTAAGTACTGAGATCATCAAAATTTATGAAAGCGACAATGCCTTAGATCGATTCATGATCTTGCCAAATGATAACTTCTTATCCTGTACTTGTGATAAGTGTAAAAAATTAGGAAACACATCAAAAAACGCTTCTCCTGCTGTTTTTACCTTCTTGAACAAATTGGCACGTAAACACAAAAAACTGCATTTCTTCACCTCTGCTTATAATACGGTAACTGAAGTTCCTGATTTCAAGGCGGAAAAAAATATTGGTCTCTTTTACAGTACTATTAAAATTCAGAAAGGAATTCCGATTGAAAAATCAAAATACTACAACAAGTTTAAGAAAGATATCACCAATTGGAAAGACCATGTGGATGATGTGTACATTTGGGACTACACCGTAAATTTTGATAATTATTTTGATCTCTATCCGTCTTTAAAGGTCACCCAAGACAATTTGAAACTCTACAAAAAGCTTGGGGTTCATGGTGTGTTCTTACATGGTAGTGAGTACAACTACTCCACCCTAGAAGATTTAAAAACCTACGTATTCGCCAGAATGCTTTGGGATACAAACATCGATTTAAAGAAAGAAATTACTGCTTTTCTGAATGACAACTACTCGAAGAAGGTGGCCAAACTTTTAAGTGAATTCTACCTATATCTTACCGACTCATTCTATAATAGTAAAAAAGAACTCAGTATTTATAGCGGTATCAATCAAACAGCAGCAAAATACCTGGACCCTGAACTACTTTTTACTTTCTATGAGGATTTTGACAAGTATGTTCAGAGCAACCAATACAATCAGAATTACTTACAGATTGCAACTGCTTTGACATTCTTGAAACTTGAAATCATGAGAGATTATGGTTTTGGAAAATTCGGTTATGCTCAGTTGTCTAATAATGAGATTAGGGTAAAAAGTGAGGTGGGCACTCTGTTAGATAAATTGGATTCCTATAGCAGACTGGCTAAAATCTCAACCTATAATGAGATACAGTCGAGCTTACGTAATTACATTATTGGTTGGCGTGAAACCATCTTCCGATACCATAAACGAAATAGCTACTTCTTTAAAAAGAAGTTTGAAGTACTTTCTAGTTTGGATGAAGATTATACAAATACCTCCTATTTGAATGACGGGGCATTCGGACTATTAGATTACAATACCAATTGGTTGTTGTGTTCTGTGGATGATTTGGTGCTTAAAGTAAAAAAAGAAGACGTGAAGAAGTCTAGAGAGATCACCTTCTCCTTTCTACAAGATACCAAGCATAAGATTTTCTTCCCTGAAGTAATTCGAATAAAGGATACAAAGAACAATACCATTAAACGTTATCGATTGCCAGTAGAGACCGATAAATGGATGAAAAAGGAGTTTGTTTTACGACTTCCTACAGAATATGAGGATGAACAGTTAAGTGATGAATTCATCATTAGTATTGAGAAAAAAAGTGGCAGAGGAAAAAACACCCTCGCCATTGATGAAATTATATTTAATTAAAAAATTAATACCTTTATACTGATGAAAAAAGGAATTCTACTTGTTGTTGTTTTGGTGTTACTGAGCGCATGTGAGCTTAGAAAGCCAAATATTGAAAATGTAGAACGGACCAAAGTTGAATTCTTAGATCCTGATCGTCACTATTATCCAATCTTAAGAGGATCTGAACTGACCGCTTCTTATAAGTTTTGGAATCGGGGGAATGCTCCTTTAATTATATACGAAGTGCAGGCCTCTTGTGGATGCTTGGACATCGATTATCCAAGAGGTTCTATTGGGAAAGATGACTTCGGATTTATTACGGTTGATTATGATAGCGCCAAGAATATTGGCTTTGTAGAGTTTTATATTACCATTGTGGCGAATACGGAAAATGATATTTTCAACACGATTAAATTTGACGTGAACGTGGTAACTTCGCCGCACTATACGCAAGATTACGAAGAAATCTACTTAAGACGAAGAAAAGAGAAACTTGGTGGAGAGGTTGATGGAGATTTGACACAACAAGAATATTACATCGACTTTGATAAGACCATTCGATAATTTTAAAATATTAGAAACAATCAACCAAAGCAATGATTCAGCTTTGGTTTTTTTATTGCCTACTGTTTAACATAAAACGTGATACACCTCAACTCTAAATTCTTTCTAGAACTTTCAAAAGCCATCGGAAAACTCATGGTGGCCGGAGTGTTTATTGGATTATTGAAGCAGTATGATTTGATCATCGCCGGCCTTCTCTTATTAAAAATTGCGTACAACCTATACCGAAATTTTGTAGTTCGAAAGGAGAAGAATTGGTTGTTAATTATGGGTATGTTATCGACAGGGGTTGGCGGAATCATAGGAGAAATATGGGGAGTGACCAATGGTTATTGGGAATATCATGAAATTACCGGAGAACTCCCTTATTGGTTGCCTTTCGCATGGATGTTGGCCTTCGATTACCTCTATAAGGTTGAAAAAGCATTAATTCCGTTTTTGGTGGTACAAAGTCATCGAAACAAAATCATTTTAGCTATTATATTGGCATTGATTCTACCTGCCTTGGGTGAAATGGTTACCATTTATTTAGGTGTATGGACGTATTACTGGCCTTACCAGTTACTCGGTGTTCCCCTATATGCTTTTATCTGCCTAGTTTTTGTGCACATGTTAGTCTACAGCATTATGAATGCCATTTGCAGAAAGTACAAGATTAAAGATCCCGTTTTTACCTAAAACTCAATGATGGTAAAGGAAGACGCAAGCGGATCTAAAGATTTCTTTAGCGTTGGAATAAATGATTTACCATATTCCAAATAGTATTCAGAGAAATTACGTTGACGCTCTTCTAACTTCTGATTGGGTAAAATTGCGTTTTGAAGTTTTGTGATGCGTTGCACCAAATCTTTTTGTCTGCGCTTTTCTGCTTTTAACAATCGCCTCTCAAGATGAATCAATCCGTTGATTTGCTTTTTCTCTTGAGCGGACACCGCGTTCAAAAAGGACTTGTCAGTTTTTCCAGCAGTTTCACGCAGCTCGGCAAATTGCTGCTTTAAGAATTTGATTTTTTCCTGAAAATCGTGTTCCAAGGAAGAATTTTCAATAACTTTTTGATCAATTAAATCACGTTGGGCCAGAAATAATTCCTCAAAAGAAATATCTAATTTGTTAAGTTTCTTTCTTTGTTTTTTGGTTATAATTTGGGCAGAATTTCGAAGCAACAACATAGGGAAGCTAACACCACTTTCCTCAAAATAAGACTTTAATTGAAGCCAATAAGCTAGCTCTCCTCCCCCACCTATGTAACATAGATTTGGTAAAATCACCTCCTGATACAACGGTCTTACCAAAACATTGGGTGAAAATCTTTCAGGGTGCTTATCCAACTCTTGGAGTATTTGATCCTCTGTAAAAGTGAGCTCAGTATTAAGCACTTTGTAACTTCCGTTTTCTAAAACAATTCGTTCGCGCAGCTCATCCTTTAAATAAAAGAGATTGATTTCTCTAGGATTAACCTGAACCTTATAATTCTTTTCAAAGGATTGATTTGTTGCAGAAACGTTCTTATAAGAAGTGTTTTGTAAAAGTTCATTCTTACAATACGGTATCAAGAATTGTTTTAATCGGGTATCATCCGCATCAATGATGACCAATCCATATTCTCCAAACAGTTCATTCGCAATGAATCGAGTCGCCTCTGTCAATGTTGGAAATGTTGTGTAGGCCTTCTCAAAAAGATTCGATAAGTAACTTGCCTTTTTAGAAGTCCCGAAAGCGGATTTTAATAAATCAGAAACCTCTTTCAATCCTTCTGTTGAAAATCGACCAACCCCTCCTTTTTGATCAGAATTCCACAGTACTTTTTTCTCCTGAAAATTAAAATAGTTGATTTCATCAAAATCATGATCTTCGGTGGCCATCCAATAAATCGGAACAAAACGTTGATTCGGATACTCTAAATTCAATCTTTCAGTAAGATTGATGGTCGAAATTATTTTATACAAAAAGTACAAGGGACCCGTAAATAGGTTCAGCTGATGACCTGTAACAATCGTAAAAGATTGATCATCTTTTAGGGCTTCAATATTTTCTTTAGTGAATTCAGAAGAATCAATATTAGCATACTGTTCTTTTAATACTTCAACCAATGGCTGCCGAACGGAATGATTAAAAGTCTTGCTTTTTTCTTCTAATTGGAATTTGAAGTTTTCGAGATTAGGAAAACGTTGATAGTATTGGGAAATCCCTCCCTTTTCTTGTAAATAGTCAACAATTAAATTGGAATAAAAACCAGTTTTGTGATAAGGAATTTTTGTAGTTGACATAAATGAATTAACCTCGAAATCAGTTGTTTTTAAGCAGAACTCATGCCTTGCTTCAGGTTGTAAAAATACGAATATTTATCCTTTTGCTAATTGTCCGGAGAATTGTAACATTATTTTAACTACACGACTTTAAAGGTCATTTTAAGATGAAAATAATCTGTACATTTGGTTTCCACATAGAAATCTATCATGAAACACTTGAAACTAATCTTACCAGCGTTTTTACTAACGTTTTCAATACTTTTTTCGCAAAAAATTAAATCTCCTTCAGAATTTTTAGGCTATGAACTAGGCTCTCGATTCACCCGTCATCATAAGGTAGTGGAGTACTTCCAGTATGTTGCCAAAAATTTACCGAATGTGGTCGTTGAAAAATATGGAGAAACCAATGAGTTCAGACCATTACTCGTTGCCTATCTATCTTCTCAAGAAAATATGGATAACCTTGAAGCGATTCGTAAGGCAAACTTGGGTCAAACTGGACTATTAACCTCTGATTCAAAAAGTGATAAGGCCATCGTTTGGTTAAGCTATAATGTCCACGGAAATGAAGCCTCTAGTACCGAAGCTTCTATGAAAACTTTATACAAACTGGTTACTGAAAAAGTAGAATGGTTAAAGAACACTGTGGTAATCATGGATCCATGTATCAATCCAGATGGGCGAGATCGTTATGTAAACTGGTATAATCAAGTAAAAAGTACACCGTACAATACGAGTCAAATGGCCAAAGAGCACGCAGAACCTTGGCCAGGAGGAAGACCCAACCATTACTTATTTGACCTAAACAGAGATTGGGCATGGGCTACTCAAAAAGAAACTCGGGCAAGATTAAAAGTCTACAACAAATGGATGCCTCATGTGCATGTCGATTTCCATGAGCAAGGCATTAACAATCCGTATTACTTTGCTCCTGCTGCAGAACCATTCCATGAAGTGATTACGCCTTGGCAAAGAAGCTTTCAGACACAAATAGGAAAGAACCACGCTAAATATTTTGATCAGAACAGCTGGTTGTATTTCACCAAAGAAAGTTTTGATCTGTTGTATCCAAGTTATGGTGATACTTACCCTACTTATATGGGATCTATCGGAATGACATATGAACAAGCTGGACACGGGCGAGCAGGATTGGGAATTCAGACGGATGAGGGCTTTGTATTAACCTTAAAAGATCGATTGAATCATCATACCACTACTGGACTATCAACAGTGGAAATTTCTTCCCAGAATGCTGTAAAATTGAATGAAGAGTTTAGCAAGTTTTTTGACAATTCCGGATTGAAGTTCAAAAGTTTTGTTGTGAAAAACGATAATTCGGACAAAATCAACCGATTAAAAACCTTGCTAGATCGTCATGAGATAGCTTATGAATACGCTACGAATGCAGAAGCCAAAGGTTTCCTTTATCAGCAAAATAAGAGTGGTAAAATGAATCTAAACTCCGAGGATTTGGTGTTACACACCGATCAACCGAAAGGAAAGATGTTACATGTACTTTTTGAACCAAGTGCGAAACTTGCTGATTCGCTGACCTATGATATCACTGCTTGGTCTATACCTTATGCACACGGCTTGACAGCATTGGCCTCAACCAAAAAATTGAGTTCCATTAAAGGAATGCAAACCATCACCGAATCAAATTCCATTGACAAATCAGCTTACGCCTATATTTCTAAGTGGAATAGCTTAGAGGATGCAAAGTTCTTAGGTCAGTTATTGCAAAACGGAATCACCCCAAGATTCGCTGAAAAACCATTTTCAATTGCAGGAAAAGCGTTTGATAGAGGTACTTTAATTATTTTAAGGAGTGATAATGGTCAAGAGAATTTCGACTCAAAACTCATTGAATTAGCCAATGCAAACAAACGCTCTGTTACATCTGTAAAAACCGGATTTGTAGATCGCGGC
The DNA here is from genome assembly GCA_964343335.1 of uncultured Polaribacter sp. Lineage (GTDB taxonomy): Bacteria > Bacteroidota > Bacteroidia > Flavobacteriales > Flavobacteriaceae > Polaribacter. The sequence goes on from CAYFJL010000039.1 coordinate 12,522, forward strand.
GTTGATTTCGGATCGTATTCTGTAAAACCCATAAACAAACAACGCATTGCGGTATTATCAGGAAATGGAGTTTCTTCATTGAACTTTGGTGAAATTTGGCACTTTTTCGAACAGAATTTAGCTTACCCTATTACCAATGTAAATACCGATTACTTTTCGAGAATTGATTTGAATGCCTTTGACGTAATCATCTTCCCTAGTGGTGGATATTCTAGAGTCTTAAGCAAATCAATATTGACAAAATTAAATAGTTGGATTTCAGCTGGAGGAACAGTGATTGCTGTTGGCAGAGCCAATTCAAGCTTTGTTGGTAAGGCCGGTTTTTCAATCAAATCGAAAAAGAGCGAAAAGAGTGTTGATGCAAATCTTACACCCTATGCTAACAGAGAAAGAGAGAGCGTAAAGAACTTAATTACAGGAAGCATCTTCAAAACAAAGGTAGATGCAACGCATCCATTGGCATTCGGATTTAACAATACCTATTACACACTTAAACTAAGCAATAGTCATTTCAATTATTTGAAATCTGGATACAACGTTGCTCGCATCGATGAAGATGTGAATCCAGTATCTGGTTTTGCCGGAAGCAATACCGTTGATAAACTCGAGCAATCACTAATATTTGGTGAGCAAAGCAAAGGACGGGGAAGTGTTGTGTATATGGTTGACAATCCGCTATTCAGATCATTTTGGGAAAATGGAAAGTTGTTTATGGCAAATGCCGTATTCTTTTTGAATTCTGATTCGATCAAACAATAAAAAGCATTTAAAAAGAAAAAAGCCACTCTAGTGAGTGGCTTTTTTTATATCAATTGTATGATTTATAGTCCGAAACTTAGACCGAGGGTCGGAACAATAGACCCACCAGCTAATTCAGAATTATACTTCACTACTGCCATCAAATCAAAGGAATCACCTAAGGAAAAGAGTGCACCAGCACCTCCTGCAAATCCTGTTGTATTCGCGCTAATTCCCATGAATTCGGAACGTAGAAAAGAAACACCACCTGTTAGGAACCAGTTAAAACTATCGTCCCCCAAATAATATCTTAGATCAATATCGAACTGAGAGTTCGACCCTGGATCACTAAAATAATAGGTATACGAAGGTGCAATGGAGAAGTCTTCCGCGAAAACATACTCAACACCAGCAGTAATGCCTAAATCAGAACCTGATTCCAACGGATATGTCAATCCGGCAAAACCATTAAAGTCACCTTTTTCTTGAGCAAAAGCAACAGTAGAAACTAGCAGAGCTAGCCCTAATAATACATTTTTTACTTTCATTACTATAATTTTTAGTTAAACAGGTTGAATTTACAAAAATTATTTTGATAAAAAAACAACCTCTTTTTTATGATATCCACAATTTTATTAACTATTAATTACGGTATCAATAAATTAACAAAGAATAAGGTAGAGATTCAGTTGTTTCTGTTTAACCTTTTATCGGAGTTCCGTATAAATCAAAGTCCCCCGCCTCGTAGATTTCAACATCTACAAATTCACCTATTTTTACATAGTGTTTTGTAGCATCTACCAGAACATCGTTATCAACATCAGGAGAATCAAATTCAGTTCTTCCGTAGAAATAATTTCCTTCCTTTCGATCAAAAAGACATCTAAAAGTTTTACCGACTTTTTGTTGATTGATCTCCCAAGATATTTGAGATTGTAATTCCATGATTTCATTTACTCTTCTGAACTTGACGTCGGCAGGAACGTCATCTTCCAACACATAGGCTCCAGTATTTTCTTCATGAGAATACTCAAAAGCTCCTAGTCGTTCAAAACGCATCTCCTCTACCCAATCCTTTAATTCTTGGAATTTTTCTTCGGTTTCACCTGGGTAGCCCACAATCAGTGTGGTACGGATGGCCATATTAGGAACAGTCTCTCTGAATTTCTTCAGCAAAGCTGTTGTCTTTTCATGAGTTGTGCCGCGCTTCATGGATTTAAGAATCTCTGTATTGATATGCTGAAGCGGAATGTCCAAGTAGTTACACACCTTAGGTTCGTTCTTCATCACCTCTAATACATCCATAGGAAAACCAGTCGGAAAGGCATAGTGTAATCGTATCCATTCGATACCGTCTACCTTAACCAAGGCTCTTAAAAGATCGGCCAAGGCTCTCTTTTTATAAATGTCCAATCCGTAGTAGGTAAGATCTTGTGCAATCAGCATCAATTCTTTGATTCCATTGGCAGCCAACTTCTCTGCCTCGGTTACAATTTCTTCAATCGGAGTAGATCGATGTTTTCCTCTCATCAAAGGAATGGCACAGAAAGAACAAGGCCTGTCACAACCTTCGGCAATTTTTAAATAGGCATAATGCTTGGGAGTGGTCGTTAATCGCTCCCCAATCAATTCATGCTTATAATCGGCCTCTAAAACCTTGAGTAGATTCGGTAAGTCATGGGTGCCGAAGTACTGGTCGACATCGGTAATTTCTTTTTCCAAATCGGGTTTGTAACGCTCACTCAAACAACCGGTCACATAGACTTTATCAACATCACCGGCTTCTTTTTTGTTCACGTAATGCAAGATGGTATCTACCGATTCCTCCTTGGCTTTACCAATGAATCCACAGGTATTGATTACAACTATGTTACCATCGTCGTTTTCGTCTTCGTGAACTACATTCTTTCCATTGGCCTTTAATTGACCCATTAAGACCTCGGAGTCATATATGTTTTTCGAGCAGCCTAAAGTGACTACATTAATCTTGTTTTGCTTAACAGATTTGGTGCGCATGAATTCTTAACTAATACTATTCGTAATTTTTTGGAAGCTTTCTTGCTTTGGTTTCTTTTTCAAAGGCATATCCTACTTCTAGCAGTTTTCTTTCTGAAAATGGTAATCCAACAAAGGTTAAACTAATCGGTTCACCTGATTCTTTATATCCCATCGGAACCGTTAGTGTTGGATATTTTGCTACAGCCGCAACTCCGGAGTGATAATTATTAATCGATAAAACAGCATCTAAACCTTCCGCTTTTAATCCGACCATGTATTGCTGTCCGGCAAACTTTAATCGTTCTTTGATCGCCTCTAACTCTTCTTGAGTGGTTTCATCTTTTACAATACCTTCAAACAACTGCTGTCCGTATGGCGCTCTCATCAAGGTATCCTTTCTATTGAATTCAATTACTGAAGCTACACCGGTTTGATCAATTGATGGACCAGCTTGCGATTTAAAATATTTTGGCAAGTCGTTTTTCATATCAATATTCAAAATGGTGATAAACCCTTGAAAATTCGGATTCTCAGGCTCCAATTCAACGATGGTTGCCCCTTTTGATTTGATCAATTCCACATTCATTTTGTAGATGGAATCACTCATTAATCCTTTTAAGACACCCAATTTAAAATCAGATAAATTCTTTGAGAATCCGTTTTGAAAGTAATCATCTTTAATATTCACAGAAGCTTCATCAGCCTCATCGTAACCTCGTAATGCATTCATAAAAATGGCATTGTCTACTACACTCTTGGTCATTGGACCAGGTGTATCTAAGGTGCTCGAAATTGGCACAATTCCCGTTCTACTGAACACTCCAATAGTAGGTTTTAAACCGACCACTGAGTTCATACTCGATGGTGAGGTAATCGATCCTGAAGTTTCGGTACCAACAGTGGCCACAGCATAATTCGCCGCAGTCGCTACACCACTTCCTGAAGAGCTTCCTCCAGTTTCAAATTCTCCTCTTCCGTACGGATTCAATGTTTGTCCGCCAACAGCAGAATATCCCAATGGACATCCAGAGCAAAAGAAATACGCCCATTCACTCAAGTTTAACTTCCCTAAGATTAAGGCATTGTTTTCCTTCAATTTCTTAACGATAAAGGCATCCTCTTTCGATCGATTATCTTTTAAAACGGCTGCACCGGCAGTGGTCTTCATGTTTTCAGTGTTGATGTTATCCTTTAAGAGGATGGGCATTCCGTATAAAGAATTCGGATTCACCTCAGCAGATTTTTGATCCAATAACTTGGCTTGTTTTACCACATCCGGATTCAAAGCGATAATCGCATTTAAGGACTTGGTCGAATCACTTTCAAACTTTCTGATTCGGTATAAGTAAAACAAGGTGAGCTTTTCATAATTCAAATGTCCTTTGCTAATATGACCTTGAATGGTCGGGATATCTTGCTCGATGATCATTGGTTTCAATGCATTGTAATCCTCTTCAGAGAAATAGGCCAAATCTTCCTCAAATGGTTTAAACACCTCATTCATATCCAAATACTTGGACTGAAAAAGTTTGAATTTCATTCTTCGATTTGGGTGCTCTTGTTGCTTTTCTAAAGCCGCAGTTTCGTCATATTTAGTAAATACAACAGGCTCTTGTCTTTCTTTACAAGAACTAATGAAAAGAAGAACAACTAAAAAATAAAGGAATCGTTTCATGAGTAAAAAATTGAAAAGTCAAAGATAAGGAATCTACGACCTTCAATTCAAGTGAAAATCTACCTAGAAAGGATTAAAAATGCAGTGCCATTATTTGAAGAAGGAATCTACAAACTCGTGTTTGTTGAATACTTGTAAATCATTGATTCCTTCACCAACGCCAATGTATTTAACTGGAATTTGAAACTGATCGGAAATACCGATCACTACTCCACCTTTGGCAGTACCATCTAGTTTGGTCACTGCAAGGGAAGTAACTTCTGTAGCCTTGGTAAATTGTTTGGCTTGTTCAAAGGCATTCTGACCTGTAGAACCATCCAAAACCAAAAGCACATCGTGTGGAGCATCACCCACCACTTTCTGCATGACTCTTTTAATTTTGGTCAACTCGTTCATCAAGTTCACCTTGTTATGAAGTCGACCTGCTGTATCGATGATCACCACATCGGCATCTTGTGCCACTGCGGAAGTCAAGGTATCATAGGCTACCGATGCTGGATCTGAACCCATATTTTGCTTTACAATAGGAACATCTACCCGATCTGCCCAAACTTGCAATTGATCAATCGCAGCAGCTCTAAAGGTATCTGCAGCTCCTAAAACCACTTTTAAGCCTTTGTTTTTGAATTGATTTGCTAGTTTACCAATGGTTGTTGTTTTTCCGGCTCCATTCACTCCTACGACCATTACCACGTATGGTTTGGTCTTTTCTGGAATGGTGAAATCCGTTTCATTACCAACATTTGTTTCTGAAAGCAGTCCGGCAATTTCTTCTCGAAGAATAACATTTAATTCATCAGTACCCACATACTTGTCACGAGCCACACGTTCTTCAATACGATCAATAACTTTCAAAGTGGTATTCACCCCAACATCCGAAGAAACCAAAACTTCTTCTAGGTTGTCTAAAACATCATCGTCTACCTTTGATTTTCCAACAACTGCTTTTGATAGTTTTCCGAAGAAACTTTCCTTGGACTTTTCCAGTCCTTTGTCAAGGGTTTCTTTCTTTTCTTTATTGAAGATATTTTTGAAGAAGCTCATCGCCTTATGTGCCTAAATAATTGAAATGTAAATATATAAAAAAAGCCACTTTCAAAGATTTGAAAGCAGCTGTATATATAGTTTTAATAGTGTCTTACTTTTTCGCTAAAAAGTCGTTTACTTGAGTAGGGTCCATGATAGACTCAACAAAAGTATAAGCTCCACTTTTAGGAGACTTCACCATTTTGATAGCTTTGGTTAATCTCTTTGATCCTGTTTGTAATGATGCTACTGCTTTCTTTGCCATGATATAGTGTTTTTATAAAATCAATTACTTGATTTCTTTATGAACAGTCATTTTTTTCAAGATAGGATTGAACTTTTTAATTTCCATTCTATCTGGAGTATTCTTTTTGTTCTTTGTAGTAATGTATCTAGAAGTTCCAGGCATTCCTGAAGCTTTGTGCTCAGTACACTCTAAAATCACTTGAACTCTATTTCCTTTCTTTGCCATCTTGTATTATTTTAAAGGATAATTACTTAGTTAAAAAACCTTTAGCTCTCGCTTCTTTAATAACCGCAGAGATACCTTTTTTGTTGATATTCTTTAATGCAGAAGTAGAAACTTTTAACGTAATCCATTTATCTTCTTCAGGTAAATAAAAACGTTTTGTCATTAAGTTAGCATTGAACTTTCTTTTTGTTCTATTCAAAGCGTGAGACACGTTGTTCCCAACCATTGCTTTTTTTCCTGTTAATTCACAAACTCTAGACATTTTGTTACCTTTTTTACTGTTAAGTTTTAACGAGGTGCAAATCTACAAATAA
>CAYFJL010000040.1:0-18673 GCA_964343335.1 uncultured Polaribacter sp.
CTTGAGGCTAGAATTCTATCGCTAGTAGTCGGAAACCTCATTTTTCTGTTTTCAAATTCTAGTGCTTTTTCGATCAATTCCATAATTAATAATTTAACGCGTTTTGTAGTTCAGCTATTTTTTCTGGTGTGTTGAACTTACCACCAAAGAATGATGTTACAGTGCTCGAGGTATCATCCTTAACTCCTCTTGAAGAAACGCACAAATGTTTTGCATCAATGATTACCGCAACGTCATCAGTTTGTAACACTGATTTCAATTCCTCAGCAATTTGATTGGTTAATCGCTCTTGCACTTGAGGTCTTTTCGCGAAATACTGAACAATTCTATTCAATTTTGATAACCCAATTACTCGTCCTGAGCTAATGTAAGCCACATGCGCTTTACCAATAATGGGTACAAAGTGGTGCTCGCAGTTTGAATAAAAAGTAATGTTCTTTTCAACCAACATTTGGTTGTACTGATACTTATTATCAAATAACGCAACTTTTGGTTTATTTTCTGGGTTTAATCCAGAAAATATCTCTTCAATATACATTTTTGCAACTCGTTTCGGAGTTCCTTGTAACGAGTCATCTGTTAAATCTAATCCTAAGGCCTTCATAATTTCAGTGAAGTGAAACTCAATTTTGGTTTTCTTTTCTTCGTCTGAAATATCAAAAGCATCTTTTGTCATCGGGGTTTCTAATCCCGTAAATAAGTGATCATCTCCAATTTCATGTGCATCGAGACCATTAAATTTTGATCCGTTTGCTCCTCTTTGCCTCTTAATTCTCTCTAAAACTTCTGTTGTCATATTTCTCTTTTTAACGTGCTGTCTGTTTTTTAAGCAAAGCACAGGTTTAACGTTTTGAAATCGAGTTGTTCGATATGGATCGTTGTCTTGAACATTTAAATCGACCCTCTTCAAATTCCCTCTTTTTTAAATGCTTGGTTTTTCTTCCTTGAACTCTTGCTCTCCAAAGCCGAAAACTCTTTGGTTTAAGCTCTTTTCTCATGAGCTCGATGACTTCTTGTTCTTTTAAATTAAATTGAAACAGGATGGCATCGAAGGGAGTTCTGTCTTCCCAAGCCATTTCAATTATTCTGTCAACTTCTATTTGTGTTAGCATCTAGTGTAACTGAAAATTGTATTTTTCTTGGTTTTCTGTTCTTAAATACATCATCTTCACCAAGAAAGCTTTGTTTTCTTTAAGTAGCTTATTGTCTGCAAACCTTACAAACTTTCCGTCTGCGTGAATACTATATCCATTAGATTGGTATGTGTGCAAACTGTGGTAAGGAATCACCCAACTAAAGGTTTTTAAACCTTGGTTGATGTGAACAATGATGCCATTCTTTCGTAATTCTATGTTCGCGTAATTGATATCTGAAACTTTGTTCATCAATTCGTCCATATTTGGACTTACGCTTTCTATAATCATACGCTTTGAACCTACCCCTTTCATTTTGATGGATTCAAAGAAAGAAAACTTGTGACCCACAATGTCATTGATTAAAATGTCATTCTCTCTGTTTTGTAAGGTCGTATCAAATATCATGATTCTAATTTTCCTGAAAGGTATAAAATTGTTTAATTATTTGTTAAATCAATTAAACAGTTTTAAAAATAGCATTATTAGTTTTCCTTATAGCTAATCGGAGTTCATCATTCTTCGTCTATCGGACAAGGTGTGTTTCTTTAAGATTCGGTAGTTTTCTACCTGAACATCAGGGTCGTCCTTCATATTCCAAAGGATGTCTGCAGCGTATTTGCGAGCTTGTTTGGCGTCGACAATGGGTTTCGGATAGTCCTTGCCTAAAATCACATTGTTAAATTGCTGGTCTAAAGGCGTCATCAAATACGGCTCATGAATAAATGCGGTTGGAAGGTCTTTTAATTCAGGGACCCATTTTTTGATAAACTTGGCATCCTCATCATGTTCCAAACTGTTTTTAACCGGATTGTAAATGCGGATGTTGTTAATTCCGGTTTCAGCGGCTTGCATTTGTAGCTGCGGAAAATGAATGCCAGGCTCAAAATCCAAGAACATTTTTGATAAATGATGGGTTGCCTCTTGCCACGGTTGCCATAGAATATGGGTAAAGAAAGATACCAATAATGCACGCATCCGAAAATTTACATATCCGGTTGCCATCAAGCATCGCATACTGGCATCTACCAAAGGAAATCCAGTTTGACCTTCTTCCCAAGCTGTTTTGTACTCTTTGGAAATGCTTTTCTTTAGTTTGTGATATCCTTTATTGATACTGGCGTTTTCCATGGTATGTTCCATTTCAAACTTTTGAATGAAATGTGCTTGCCAACGTAATCTCGAAACAAATGCTCCAAGGTGCCTTTTATTGGTTTCGTTCTTGTAAGACTTGGCCTTTTGATATACCTGACGGATGGATACATTACCCCAAGCGATGTATGGTGACAGTCGACTGCAACTTTCCCTCGATTCCGCAGGTTTAGAAATGTGATACATGTAGTTTTTATGCCGATTTTCAAAGAATGTATTGGCATATTTCCAAGCCGTTTCTGTTCCGCCGTGTTGAAACAGTTTGCTTCCTGGGGTCGTTAAATCAACTTGAATAAAGTATTTTTCGATGGATTCGATCTCTTCAATAGGTAAAAATTGCTCTTTGTTGAAGGTCGACTCAACTAGGGATTGATTCATATAGTCCTCCCACTTTTCAAACCAATCTTCTCTGTTTAACAGACCGCGTAATACGCCATTGTTAATATTTTCAGTCCAAGGAATAGAGTTGTTTCGGCAGTATCTGGTAAAGTCTTTATCGCGCTGATAAGTGGCTAATAATCCGGTTTCTTGATGAGAATAAACACCGCTGATTTTGTACTTATTCTGGATTTGATTGAAGAAATTAATGATGTCAGATTGTACTGTCAGGACTTTGGTATTGAAAGGCACCAGTCGTTTGTTTATATCGACTAGCGATTGCTTGATAAAGTTCCAATGACGCTCATCGTAATGATCATCTTGAAGCAATAGATTCTCAAAAGCATATAGGAGTAACACTCTTTTGTTACTGGCCAATGCATTAGCAATCGCCTCATTGTCTTCAAGTCTGAGATCTCTTTTAAACCAAACTACACTAATTTCCTCTTTCACCTTCTTCATCCAATCTCTCTAAAAATATCGCTGCGTTTTTAAAATGTTTTTCTTTCGTTTCTTGTTTCATCTTATCGAAAGTTCTGATAAGCATACCCAATCTCGGATTGCTCAGAAAAAACTCTCGGTGTTTGTCCATGAATGTCCAAAATAAACCGTCCCAAACTCCTTGCCAATCTCCCTTACTGTAATTACTCATCTTGATGATGTAATTGCTACTGCTTATATAAGGTTTTGTGGACATCAATCCGCCATCGGCATACAGACTCATTCCGTAAACATTCGGAACCATCACCCAGTCGTAGGCATCAATGAAGAGTTCCATGAACCATTGATAGACTTCATCAGGGTCAAATTCGCAAAGCACCATGAAATTCCCCAAGATCATGAGGCGCTCTATGTGATGTGCATATGCGGTTTTATTTACTTTTTTAATTACGTCGTCAATGGGTTGAATACCGGTGGTTCCATCATAAAATGAAGCCGGAATTTTACGTTTGAAGTTCCAAAAATTGCGAGTACGTTCTTCAGTTCCCTTTACTTCATAAACCCCGCGAATGAATTCGCGCCAGCCTAAAATTTGTCGAACAAACCCTTCGGTCGAGTTTAGTGGAACATCATTCGCGTCTGCAAAGTCTATGGCTTTTTGAATCACCTCTAGCGGATGTAATAATCCAACATTAATGAGAGGAGAAAGCAAGCTATGATTTAGAAAGTGTTCCTCTCGAACAATGGCGTCTTCATAAGGTCCGAATTCGTGAAAACGAAATTCAAAGAATTGTTCCAACCATTCATTCGCTGATTTGAAATCGATGGGATACACCATTCCGTCATTCAATTCGCCGTAGTTGGAATTGAAATTTGCTTCAACATAAGAAATTGCTTCTTTGTGAAAACTCGTGATTTCAGGAAAATGGATACTAGGCGGAACTTTATTTTTTGGGTACTTCTTTCGATTGTCACCATCATAGGTCCAATGCCCGCCCAATGGCTTATCCTCATGAACTAGAATATTTCTTTTCTTGCGCTGGTCTTTGTAAAAGGAGGTCTGGAAAAACTTCTTCTTTGTCGGTTTGAAGAAGGATGATAGCTCTTCTTTTGAATTGATGAAAAGTGGATTTTCGTACCATTCAATACTTAGACTACCTGCACTTTGATCGATGTGTTTTTGCAGCCAATTATCCGTTGGATCAATGATGTGAATTTTTTCAACACCTTCTCCTGATATTTTTGGGAGTAGCACGCGAACATCACTTTCTTCAGAGATGGCATCAATGTAGTTTACGGTCTTTCCTGCTTTTTCCAAGTAAGAAGCATATGCTTTCATGCTAGCCCTATGAAATGCGACTTTTTGTTTGTGAAATTTATACTGATTGAAAAACAGGTATTCTTCAACTAGGTAAATCACTTCACAGTTTTGCAAGGCTTCGCTAGCCTTAAAAAGTTGATGTGGAAAAATGATATGTACTTCGTTCATCTTCATGCTTAAAACAAACTAGTTTGTAACCAAAGTTTTCTGAATTTCCCATCCGAATCATAACGCTCAGCTTGTAAATCCACATTGAATTTTCGGTCACGAGGATCGTTACCAACGCCAGCTACATACATCCAATTTCCGTAGTTGCTATGTACGTCATAATCCAACAAAAGCGATTCAAAGTATGCTGCTCCAATTCGCCAATCTAATTCGAGCTCCTTAGCAAAATAGGAAGCCACATTTTGACGTCCGCGGTTGCTCATCCAACCAGTTTCTTTGAGTTCAATCATATTTGCATTGACAAAGTCAGAATAGGTCTCACCATCAATCCAACGGTCAATCTGTTGCTGATTGATAGACCATTCGTAGTCTTTTTTCAAAATTCCTTCAAGCTTGAAAATTTGATTCCCATGTTTGAGAGAGATATACTTGAAATAATCGCGCCAAATAAGCTCGAAAATCAACCAATAGGTCGATTGGTTTTTGTAAAAATCGGCTTCAAATTCCTTCACCTTCCAATAGATGGTTCTTGCTGAAATACTACCATTGGCCAACCAAGGTGAAAACTTTGAACTGTAGTCAAGACCTACGAGTCCGTTTCTTGTTTTTTTATAGAATCCTAATTTTTTAGTTTTAAAGAAGTAATGATCCAATCGTTTTAGAGCTTCGTTTTCACCACCTAGAAATGGGAAGGCCGATTGTCTTGGTGATTCGAAATTCTCAAAACCTAAATCCTGTAAACTCGGAACATCAGTTTTGTTTTCAACCCGGTTAACAGTAGGTAACTTCATAGTTTCATGCTCCTCACGAATCGGAATGTATTTTTCCAATTTTTTTCTGAAAACCGTAAATACTTGCGGTGTGTTTGAAATCTGGAAGTTAATGTCCTCAGGATGATATAAAAATTGATTGTAGAAACTTCGCCAGCTAACAGAACCTGAAATTTTCGCCTTTACACGTGCTTCGGTTTTCACTTCCTCTTGCGTCCATTCTTTTTGAAGATAGATTTCAGTCACGTTAAACTCCTTGCAAATAGAGGGAATGATATCTTCTGCATTTTTTTGGTAAATGAAAAGATCAATGTTTAATCTTTCCAACCGAGTCTTTAAATCTCTTAAGGTCTCTAATAAAAATTTGGCTCTGTACTTTTCAGTTTTTCGAAAGCCGAATTTGGTCATTTCAAAATTCCTGGGTTCAAGACAATAAATACCAATGACCCTATTACCACTATTGCTTGCCTGAGATAACACTTCATTATCTCCAACCCTTAAATCATTCCGAAACCAGACTAAATTTGTTTTCATTTTGTTCTCCTGCATTTTTCGCTACAATATTTTACGTGTTCCCAATCTCTTTCCCATTTCTTTCGCCAAGTGAAAGGTTTTTCACAGACGATGCATATTTTACTCGGTAGATGTTGCTTTTTTATACCTCTCATTTTTCATTCACCAATGCGTTAATCATTCCTTTAAAAACAAAGGCGTGGAAGGGTAATACGGCATACCAATACAAGCGTCCAAGTACACCTTTCGGTCTAAATACTGCACGCTGAAAGAGTTTGTTTTTTACAATTTTAAATTCCAACCAAGCTTCTCCTGGTAGTTTCATTTCGGCAAATAATAACAAGCGTTTTTCATTCTTATCGGCCAAAAGAACTCGCCAAAAATCTAATGGATCTCCGGGTTCTAAATACGATTCGTGCGTTCTGCCGCGACGCAATCCTACACCTCCAAATAGCTTGTCAACGTATCCTCTTAATTTCCACAGCCAGTTAAAGCTATACCATCCGTTGGTGCCACCAATACTCCATATTTTATCGATGGTATAGGCTTCGTTTTGCACTTCTCTGAAACGGATATCCTTAAAACATCCGAATTGAGGAAGTTCCACATATTTTGATAATTGGTCATTAAAGACACCACTACTAACGGCATCTTTCCAACTTGAAACCACAGAATTTTGCTGAATCTTTTGAAAAGCCAATTGTACAGCCGTTTTGTAGGTCATTGGTTTTACTTGAACCAATTCATTGATGTTGCTTTTTTTACCGATGACTTCAACTTTCATACTATCCACCAAAGCAGAGGCCAGCTGAAAGGAAGTAGAGGTTACAAAATATAGCCAGTAGGAGGAGAGTTTGGGCGTTAGTACAGGTAAGGTGTAGATATACCTTTTTAACCCTCTTACTTCGGCAAACTGCAATAGGATTTCCTTGTAGGTCAGTACTTCCGGACCAAATATATCAAAGGATTTATGGTAACATTCTTCTTTGTGTAGTACGCCTGATAAATAACTCAATACATCGCGAATCCCGATGGGTTGCGATTTGGTATTCAGCCATTTGGGCGTGACCATCAGCGGAAGTTTTTCAACAATATCTCGAATGATTTCAAAAGAGGCGCTACCACTTCCTACAATGATACCAGCTCTCAGAGTTGTTAGCGCGTATATATTAGATTTTAAGGTTTCTTCAACCTGTAATCTCGATTTCAAATGCTTAGATAAGGTTTCGTCATTTACAATTCCGCTTAAATACACCACCTGTTTACACTTGGTAGCCTCCGTTAGAATTTTGAAATTCTCTGCACATCGTTTTTCCAAGGAGCCAAAATCTTTTTCATCGGAAGACATGGAGTGAATGAGGTAGTAGGCGGCATCAATATCCTTTGGAAAAATACCTTCTGTTGGTTTTAAGAAATCAATCTTGATGAATTTACATCGCGGATGTTCTTCAATTTCATCCGGAATTCGCTCTAAGTCACGAACGCAACAGATCAGTTCCACCTGCTCATTTTCGAGCAAATGAAGCGCCAAACGTTTGGCAATGTATCCTGTTGTTCCTGTGATTAAAATTTTCAAACGAATTGCTATTTAGGCCTTTGGTAGGTAAAACGTTCTTCTAATTGTGGTAAAGCATATCCGTCGAGACCAATAATACTCATCACTTGACCCTTGCTTAAATTGATGAACCCGTCTTCCGTTAATAAGTGGTCATCGATATAGAGTTCTTTGATTCTACCTACAATCATTTTTACATCATTCGAAGCGATGTATACTTCTTCTATAAAGCTCATGGCCATTTGAATGGGACAACCTTTTACAAAGGGAGCCTTGAATTCTCCCTTGTATTCTTCAACCAAATTGGTTTTGTCGAACTCTGAAATATCTTCATCATATTTAGCTGAGGTGTGATGAGCGTCCTCAATAATTTCTTTATGAATGTGATTGATGGTAAATTCTCCAGTATCTATAATGTTTTGATAGGTGTTTCGTGGGACTGTTGTTGGTCTTAATATAAAACCAAGGGTCGGTGGTTTAGATCCTAAATGTGTCACAGAACTAAAAACAGCAACGTTGGTGATCCCCTCTTTAGAAACTGTTCCCAATAAATTCGCCGATTTATACCCTGAGCAGCTATTAATTAAATTGATGCGGTAAATCTTCTGTAATTTAAAAATATCTTCCTCGGTAAATACCATGATCTTGGTTGTTTATACAAAGATAAAAAATGTTTAACGTAAAGCGATATTAATTAAACAAAAACAAGTTAAAGTTACATTAAATGTATCTTTCGAAAGAATATATGATTCTGGTTTAATGAATTAAATCAATTGGTGATTCGGATAATAATTAGTGAATAGTTTAATTAGTAATTGAGAACACCTTTCTTGCCTTCCTGAATATATGATACGGTAAAAGATAACGTGTTTAAGTTTACGCACAGATTTGCTTCATTTTCATTGTTGTGCCAAGAAATATTTAATATATGATTTAGTGAATCATTTAAATTTATCTTACCAGAAAATGCGCTCAATGTGTTTCGTAGTCTTATCAGTTCCAATTGGTCTTGAACAATTTGCTTTTTTAGAGAAATGTTTACCGCTTCTTTGGATAAATTAGTTCTATTAATTTCTTTGTGACCACCACTTCCAGCTTCATCAGCAGCTTTGTAATCATTTTTACCCGCAAAAAGATCTAGGTACCAAATTTGTGGTATTCCAGGCATAAACAATTGAATAGCTCTTGCTAATAAAAGTTTTTTCTCATTTTCTCCTAAAGCGCTGAAAAATGTTGCATTTACTTGGTAGTAAGAAATTTTTTCACCGTTTGGCCCATATAAATTTTTTACTCGACCCCCGCGTTCAATAATTGTTTTTATTATTGATTCTATTTCGATATCTTCTAATAAACCCTTGTTATACTTATTTTTTAATTTTTTTCCTTTTAAATCTAAAACTGGAATTCCATCATGGCACCCGAGCATATTAATTGTCTGGTAATCGTTAGTTGTAATTTCTTTAATCCATTTCGTTAGTGCTGACTTATTGGAAGTTTCTAATGTGTGGATCATTAGGCCAGGTAAGAAAAAATCATAAATCGGATAACCCTTTTTAGAGACTTCTTGATGGGTATAAGTGCCATACTCAGAATGGATTTCAGGCAACAATGTTAAATTGTACTTTTTCGCTAATTTTTTAATTCTAGATAGGTAATTCCAGGTGCCTGGTTTATTAAAAAAATTTGTTTCACCTACTTCTTTGTGGAGGTAGGCAAACGCATCAAGTCTTACTATTTTACATCCATATCCTTTAAGTTTTGCCAACGTTTCATCATAAAAATCCCATACTTTTTGGGATTTCGCATTCACGTCCATCTGCCCTAGAATTTTATTAGAATTAGAGTCGATCTGTTGATAAAATGTATTCCAATATGGTTGTTGGCTGCCATCAGGAAATGGAACCTTTAAAATAGGTAATCCGGGTTTCCGCATGAATAGTTTCTTAAGGAATTTTTCATCAGGAATAATTAGTCCATCCTTATTTTTTATTCCATTATTTACCCAAAAAGTATTCCAGTTAATAAAGAAGTCCTGATACTCTGAACCTTTTCCTTTTTCTAGTAGATCTTGAAACTGAGGTGAAGCCACGGATAAGTGATTCAAAACGATGTCGAATTTTAGCTCAATGTTTAATTCTTTTAATTCCTTCAGATCATTCTCGTGAATCAATTCTCTATTTATGTTATAATCAATTATTGAAAAGCCTCTATCAAGATCGCTGTTAAAGAAAGTAGGAAGTATATAAAAGAGCGAAAAAACATCTTTAAATTCTTTTGTTTTGAGTATTTCAATAGTTTCAGATAAATTCTTTCCAATGCTATCGGGATATGCGTTTAGCATAACACCATTGGAATTATTGTTTTTGAGGTTTTTATTCATTATCGGATTTTATTATTCTGAAATGGCAGATAAAATATTAATATCCTCAGGTAATCTTCCTACATTTTGAAGTTTTAAGGCTGCAAGTTTTAGTGCTGATTGAATGCAATCATGAAGATTTTTATTTTTTATAAATGCGTATAGAAAACCTGACCAAAAGGCATCCCCAGCTCCGGTTGTATCAATAATTTGTTTTACTTCAATCGCAGGAAGTTCAATCATTTCGTTATTTTTTTCAGAGAGTTTAACTCCTTTTGATCCAAGAGTCAAACAGACCTTATCAGCACCCAGATTGTGAAAAAAATTGAAGATTTCTTGATGGGATATGTTTTTACCAAATAGCCTGTAGCTATCATCTTCACTTATCTTTATTAGAGGATTCAAAGAACAATAAGTAGTTATTGCCTGAATAGCATCCTCTATGTTTTCCCAAACCTTATTTGAATAATTCAAATCAATACTAAGTTGGCAACCCAATTTAGAAGCCTCTTTTGCTTTTTTTAGTATTGTTGACCTTGCTGGATTTCTACTTAAAGCAAAACATGTTGTATGAAATATTTTTGCACTAGCAATTACTTCAGTACTTAGTTGATCATCGATAATATGAAAGTCTGCATCCCTATGCGATATGAACTCTGGGGTATTTGTTGATTTTGAAATTAGTATTACACTCGTCGATTTATCTCTAAGTCTATTTATTTGAGATGTTATGATTCCTGCAGAATTTAATTTTTCTAAAATATAATCTCCTAGTCCATCTTGTCCTACGGTTGATATTAGTGCTGACTTTAATCCTAATCTAGCTGCATTCATGGCAACATTAGTGGGGGAGCCACCTAAATACCGGTGATAATCTGTGATTTTATTAATTGGGGTGTCTTCTTGATGTCCGATGAAATCAATTAAAGTTTCTCCAATGCACAAAATGTCTATCTCTTTTTTCAATTTATTTGATGGATAATTTAGCTGTTGACTTCTTGTTTTTTTCTTGTAAACGCAAGGCTAATAAACCAGCGATAATGAATAGTACACCGCCGAAAATAATGGCGTTTATTGCGCTATTGTTTAATAAATTTCTAACGATAGGTCCAAACGTTAATGTTTGAATTCCCATCGGAATCACGATCATCATATTTAAAATCCCCATGTAAACACCTCTCCTTTTTTGCGGTACAATTTTGGATACCATTGAATACGGAATACCCATTATTGCAGCCCATCCAATTCCGAAGAAAATCATTGGTAAAAGAACGGTAACTGGGTCAGAAATATAAGGTATGCTTAGCATTGCAAATCCAGTAAAAAATAAACTTACAACATACACCTTTTTACCTCCATATTTTAGTGCAATCGGAACTAAGGCTAGGGCAAAGATTATTGTTGAGATGTTGTATGTAGTATTCATCTTTGCTGCTTGACTGAGTGCTTCAGAGCCGTCAAATCCCATACTCTCTTTAAACATCGGAGCAATAAACTGCCAATAAATGAAGAGGGCATACCATTGAAATAAATAGACGCCTGCAAGTTTCCACATTAATTTAGGCATATCCTTTACTGCATCGACAATCTCTAAAAAAGGTGTTTTAATTCTGTTGTAAAAAGAACTTTGATTGTGTTTGTTTATTTCCTTTAATTCTTCATTAGAAGGGGGTATTTCTGGTGTTTTTAATACAGACCAAAGAATTGTAGATATTGATAAAATGGCACCAATAAAAAATGAATAATATAGCCAAGTTGGGATACCCTGGGTTTCACCAATCACAACTGATGGCTCTGAGAACCAATCCTGAAATATAAAAATTGAGGCATTTGCTAAAACAATTCCCGCACCTACAAATAAACTCTGCATTTGGTATCCAAAACTTAATTGATCGTCGGGCAATTTATCTCCCACAAAAGCTCGATACGGTTCCATTGCCATATTATTTCCAACGTCCAAAATCCAGAGCAATCCAACGGCAAACCACAGCGTAGGGCTGAAAGGAAAAGCGAATAAACATAAACTACCAATTAGTGCGCCAATTAAAAAAAACGGTTTTCGTCTTCCCCATCGAGGAGACCAAGTTTTATCTGAAATGGCACCAATGATTGGTTGAATAATTAATCCGGTTACTGGACCTGCAAGATTGAGTATAGGTAAATCATCGTGATGTGCTCCTAAAAATGAAAATATTGGGTTTATAGCTGTTTGTTGGAGACCAAAACTAAATTGGATTCCCAAAAAACCTACATTCATATTGAATATTTGCCAAAAAGTTAATTTAGGTTTAGGTATTTTCATGATGATTTTTAGCTTAAAATAGAGTCAATGACTTTTAAATCATTGACTCTAATTGATTGATTAACTCAAATTTAAAATGAAAATTAAAAACTATATCTTAATCCTAATGAAATTGATCTACCTGGAACAGGTCTTGCTCTTACGATATTCATCTGGTTATCTACGATACTTCCTTCTTCAGATTCCGTAATACCCAGGGTGTCAAAAATATTGTTTGCAGCTAGATTTGCGCTTAGATTTGATGTAATACCAACATTTACGAAACTGTTTACTATTACGAAACCTGGCATCACTAAATCATTATTGTCTTGTGCAAATGCTTTGCTTTGACCAATGAAGCTTAAACCAATAGAGTTGTTTGCTTCTGAACCAAATGTATATGTAGGAATAAGGTTATAAATGAAATCAGGTTGTCTTCTTGGTTTGTTACCATCATTTCCACCTGATGTTATTTTAGCGTTTGTATAGGTAATACCACCTCTTAAACCAAAGTTATCACTAAAACGGTAAGTACCTTCTAATTCAAGACCTGCAGATCTATAGTCATTTTCGATGATAGTGTTCGATGTAGCCTCAAATCCTCCTTCTTCAGTTGTATTTGCGAAAAACAAAGTGGCATATAACGAACCTCTGTCAAATCCTTTCTTGTACCCAAATTCTGCTTGGGTAATAAAATCAAGAGCATTTATTTGATCACTGTTCGTGTAATTTAAACCTGAGAATAAAATTCTGTCCGCTTTTGCTGCACCACCTTTACTAACTCTTGCAAAAATCGCTTGTTTGTCATTCAATTTGTAATTAGCACCAATCGAGTATGATAAGTAATTAAAATCATAATTTACAGCAGTCCTGTTGGCGTTGTCAATTCCTGATACACTTTTTTCGGGTTCAGAGATAACACCATCGTTATTCATATCTCTTACAGATTGAATTGCTCCAGCAAAAGAACCTGTTACGTTACCTCTATCGTATCGTAATCCAACATCCACATTTAGTTTTTCGGATGCTTCTATCGATACGTTTGCGTAGGGCGCAGATACATCATATTGAGTGTCATAGTTTCTTTGACAACAGTTGCCCCAGAAAGGAACTCCATAAGCATATAATCCATTTTCACTTAACGGGTTGTTAGCTGAATCGAATACATTTATTAATCTAGCGTTTGAATCGCTTACCTCTTGAAGGTAAGAGTTCCATAACCATGACATTGAGATATTTTGAATTGATTTGAAATAACCAACTGTGATGTCAACATTATCAAATGATTTTGAAAGCTTAAAGTCATTCATGAAATTATTAAAGTTGTTGAGTTCCACGTCAAACATATGGATTCTTGAAACTAAACTTGTATTAGGAACAGATGCTCCGTTTGTTGCATATTGTAATGTTGAACCCGCACCAAAACTTGCTGCAATATCAGCTGCTGATGCAACTTGAGCAGGGAATGGAGAGACAAAATTACCGTTATTAACAGAAAAGCGTCCATTGTTTCTTACTTTCCAATCATCGGCTAAGTCAAATGAAATGTCTAGGCCGATAGATTTAGAATTAGGATTCATTCCATCAGCTACATTAGATCGTCTTAACTGATTATCGCCTCCTAAACTTACGTTTTGTGTTAAATACGGTGTATGAGATGTTCCTCTTGTTGCGCTAAAATTTGGCGCGTTACTCCAAGTAGGATTGCTGTTAGTTCCTGAAACTGCAATCGGCATTGGTAAATATGCCGCCGCTCGATCGTTTAATAGTTTTCCGTATAAGCGGATATATCCATTGTCAAATTCTTTTGTAAGATTGAATTTTAACTGACCACCATTATTTGTAGTGAATCCGGCTTCTCTTAAACCTTCTCCAGCTCTATAAAAACCTCCAACATGGAAATATAAGTCTTCAGCAATTGGCGCTCCGTAATCGAAGTCGGTTCTAAAAGACCCATAGTCTAATCCGAATGTTGTTCCTAGAGAACCACTTTCTGTTTTTCCCGTTTTACTTATAAAGTTGATAATTGCACCAGGAGAGTTCGATGATAATGTAGATGCTGATCCCCCTCGAATTGCTTCAATTCTTGAAATATTCGAATCGAACCTTGTGAAAATATCTGCTGTAGCAAATGCAATATCACCAAATAGTAATACTGGTAACCCGTCTTCTTGTAGTTGGACGTATTTAGAACCTCCAGAAGAAACAGGAACACCTCTTACAGCAATGTTAGAGTTACCTTCACCACCAGATGATTCTGATCGAATACCTGGAATTGTTCTAAAGATCTCTGCAGTAGTTCGTGGAGCAGAAGAAGCAATGGTTGATGGTTTAATCGTAGTGATTGAAACACTTGATTCTATTTTTGATTTTGGATTGGTAACACCAGTCACAATAATTTCGTCTAATGATTCTGCATTTTCTTTAAGAATCACATCAACGGTTATGTTTCCAGAATTTATTACAACTTGTTTTGTGAAGTTGTCATATCCTAGGTAAGACGCGACAAGAGTAAATGTGCCGTTTGGAACATTTTTAATCTCGAATTTACCGTCAAAATTGGTAGTGGTACCCATTGATGTTCCTTTTAAGGAGATGTTGGCTCCTGGAATCAATTCTCCTTTTTGATCTTTAACTGTCCCGGAGATCGTGGATTGGGCTAAAAATGAAGTTGAGGCCAATAAAAACATCAGCACAACCAAATTTTTAATCAGTAATAAATTTTTCATGATAATTATGAATTTAATAGAATTTGTTGTTTAAATGTTGGGTAATATTAAAATAAATGTCAAAAAATTGATGAATTATTAAAATCGAAAACGTTTTCGATTTTACAAAAACGTTTTCGATATTTTTTTATATTTGAACTGAAACACTTTAATATTGCATAAAAAAAAGTCAATTGGTAACACTCAAACAAATTGCAGAAGAATTGGGAATTTCTATTACTACGGTTTCAAAAGCGCTAAATGATTATCCAGATGTTAGCAAGAAAACTAGAAGATTAGTTCGAGAAACGGCTCAAATGTTAAATTATGTCCCGAACTCATTCGCGGTTAATTTGAGAACTAAAGAATCGAAAACGATTGGATTAATTATTCCTGAAATTGTGCATCACTTTTTTTCTAGTGTGATTAAAGGAATTGTATCTCAGGCAGAAAAAAAAGGTTACCTAGTTATTATTTTACAATCTAATGAATCTTATGATTTGGAAAAGAAACAAATAGAGTTATTGCTTAATAAAAGAGTTGATGGGGTGTTAATTTCGCTGGCAAATAGTACAGTCGACCTAAGTCATCTTTCAGAAGTAATAGAGCAGGATGTTCCCATGGTTATGTTTGATAAAATTGCAAAGGTTGTTAAGTGTTCAAAGGTCATTATAGATGACCGAGATGCCGCAAGAAAAGCTACCCAGCATTTAATTGATTGTGGGTGCAAAAGAATAGCACATTTCAGAGGACCATTAATACCCCAGAATTCAATTGATCGATTTTTAGGTTATAAACAAGCACTACTTGAAAATAATCTTGAGTACGATCCTTCTCTTGTATTTCTTTTGAATGATATGAGTTTTGATGAAGGGAGAAAATTTGCTTCTAAAATTATTAAACAACATAATGATGTTGATGGTATTTTTGTGAATACCGATCTAGTCGCTTTAGGTGCAATTACTGAGTTTAACCAACATAAAATCAAAATACCTGATGAAATACAAATTGTTGGATTTAGTAATTGGTTTATGTCATCTGTCATCACGCCTTCCTTGACCACTATTAATCAACCTGGTTATGAAATGGGTAAAAAAACATTTAAACTCCTTCACAAACAAATTAAATCAAAAAAGAAAAATAATTTATACGTCCATAAAGAGTTGACGTTAGAAACTGAATTAGTTATTAGAAATTCCACAAAACTTAAGCCCTAATTCTTTCATATAATCCAAAAAAAAAAGGCAAGAAATTGAATTCTTGACTTTTGATGGTCGGGGTGGCAGGATTACATTCTGTGATCCTGAATATGGATTCGTTGCTCATCAAAAGTCCACTCTACAGAGTATCTTTCTTTTATTTTCATTTCAATATAGAAGCAAGCTTCTATTTCATTCAAATAAAAAAAGCCAAGAACCTAAATTCTTGACTTTTGATGGTCGGGGTTAGATTACCTTGCGGTGATCCTGAATATGGAAATGTTACTCATCAAAATTCCACTCCAAGAAGTGTCTTTGTTTTATTTTCACTTCAATATAGAAGCAAGCTTCCATTTAATTCAAATAAAAAAAAGCCAAGAATCTTAATTCTTGACTTTTGATGGTCGGGGTTAGATTACCTTGCGGTGATCCTGATTTTAGATTTGTTGCTCATCAAAAGTCCACTCCAAGGAGTGTCTTTGATTTATTTTCATTTCAATATAGAAGCAAGCTTCCATTTCATTCAAATAAAAAAAGCCAAGAATCTAAATTCTTGACTTTTGATGGTCGGGGTTAGATTACCTTGCGGTGATCCTGAATATGGATTCGTTGCTATAGAGAAGCGCACACCTTTCGGTGTTTCTATCTTTTTATTTGCAATACCTTCCAAGGTTGCACCTTGAGGCCCAGCAAATAAAAAAAAGCTAAACATGTTATAATGTTTAGCTTCTCTCTGTCGGGGTGGCAGGATTACTTTAGGTGATCCTGATTTTAGATTTGTTGCTCATCAAAAGTCCACTCTAAGGAGTGTCTTTGTTTTATTTTCATTTCAATAAAGAGGCAAGCTTCCATTTCATTCAAATAAAAAAAAGCCAAGAATCTTAATTCTTGACTTTTGATGGTCGGGGTGGCAGGATGATAACTAAACCGCCACTATGTAGTAAAATCAATACTTTATGAAGTAGACTAAAACAGTGTTAACCGAATTGTAGACCTATCTGTTAGTTTGAAATAGTATTATTTATCTGAACGTCTTACTACAAATTTACAATTTTAACTCTATTAAAACCAGTCAATTTGTGTCAAATATTATGATTAATCTATTAAATATTTGTTGACAATTTCTTCTTCTATTCCACTGTATTCAACGAATTCTTTAATCGTGACAAATTGGTAAGATTCCTTTCCAAAGTAGTTTCTAATATCATGTAAAAGCTTACGCCCATAGCGTTCACTGCGTCCTGTGATACGCTGAATATCTTTTGGGTATATGCAAGCTCTCTTTGGGGTCATAATACTTTATCTATGCTTCATTTATACATCATCCATACTTAATTAATTTATGATGATGATGATGTGTTGTTAAAATGTTGACAACACGATAGTGTTATCAATATTTTAATGACGTTTTTGGTTGTATCGGAATGAATGACCGAAAACGGAATTAGAAATTTAACAACATGACATAAAAGTAATTGTTTTGACTTATTAAATCAAAAAACAGATTATTATGGCAAAACAAACTGGAATTATTAAACTGAAAGGAACTATTGGTGGTATTTCCTTTTACAAAACAACTGATGGCCATTTGGCACGTGAAAAAGGCGGTGTGGATGCAAATCGTATTGCAAATGATCCTGCGTTTCAGAGAACACGTGAAAACGGGTCTGAATTTGGACGTGCTGGTAAAGGTGGTAAACTTCTTCGAAATGCTATTCGTATTCTTTTGCAAAATGCAAAGGACAAACGTGTGGTTTCTCGCTTAACTAAAACTTTGGTTGCTATCACTAAAACCGACACAACCAATGAGAGAGGTTTAAGAACACTTCAAGATGGGGATATGAGCTTGTTAGAGAACTTTGAATTCAATTTGAATGGAAAGTTAGGAACCACACTTTTTGCTGCTTTTACCAAAGCTTTTGATCGTGTGTCTGGTGAAGCTACTCTTAACCTTGATGCATTTTCACCAACGGTTAGAATCGCTGCTCCAACTGGAGCAACTCATTTTAAAGTGGTAATGGGAGCTTCGGAATTAGATTTTGCAAATGAAACCTCAACTTTTGAGCATGATGAAACAGCTATTCTACCTTATACTGCTGCAGATACCGCTGCAATTGCTTTAACAGCTTCATTAACCGCAAACTCTACTTTACCTGTTGTACAGGTACTTGGTATTGAGTTTTATCAAGAGGTAAACGGGCAAATGTACGAGCTTAAGAACGGTGCCTATAACGCTTTGGCAGTTGTTACTGTAAATACTCCGTAAGTATGGATTTAGTGTTGCATAGAGCCTATTTTAAAGAGGGTACCAATGGTACTCTCTTTAATTCTGACAAATTCCTTTGTCATACCATTGAATTGCCCTGGAACAATAACAAGAGAAATGTGTCTTGCATTCCAGAAGGCACTTATGAAGTTGAACCACGTTTTTCCAAACGATTTCAACATCATTTGATTTTGAAAGATGTAAAAGGCAGAAGCTTTATTCTGTTTCATCCTGCAAATGATGCTTTAAAAGAGCTTCAAGGTTGTATTGCTCCGGTAACGTATTTGAGTGGCATAGGTAAAGGTGTTTATTCAAGGGATGCTATGCAGAAATTGTTGTCTTTGGTATATCAAGCTAAAGACCGAAAAGAAACTATTTTATTAACTATTAAATCACAGAATTATGAACATTGTAGAACGTTATAAAAAA